>NZ_JACJFD010000019.1:0-93288 GCF_014164415.1 Pseudoalteromonas sp. SG43-1
TTGTTAGTATGTAGCATGAGAGTTACCTCTTATATGTTTTGATTTAAAGATTCGACACCTTTTATCAAAACGGGTAACTCTCACTTTTGCAAGTTGATGTGTCAGATCTTGTCTGAACTAATACAACTTATTGATAAGTTCATTGTTCGAGAAGTCCCACATTGTTCCGTGTCCTCCTGCATAAACTACCGCTTGATAATCTTCACTGTTTACATCTTCAATTGCTATGGTGTTTATAATTGAAGCCATAAGTTTTTTATCATTGATAAACCTAGAATTATCTTCGTCTGAAAAATCTAGACTTTCAGGGTCTATTGGTGCCATTCCACCTTCAATGCTAGCAACATCAACTTCAAAGCCTGCATCAGCAAGAACATAATAAGGGTGCGTTAATTCACCTAGCCAAAATCCAGTTTTCATATCTAACGAACCCATCTTATTGTGGCTAGTCAATACGAAAAGGACTTTATCCGCAGCAAAGCTTGGGGCAGCGAAAACTAGCGTCATGAATAATAATAGAAATTTCATAATATCTTTCTCATACAAATTTAACCAACGGACTCGTTGGTTACATATTTAATACTTTACCAACTACCAATATTTGGCATTGAAGCCCAAGGCTCAGCTTGTGGTAGCGGCTCACCTGCTTGTAACAACTCGACTGAAATATCATCTGGGGAGCGTACAAAGGCCATGTGACCGTCTCTAGGAGGTCTATTTATTTCGATACCTAGTGCCTGTAAATGAGCGCATGTCTCATATATGTTTTGAACCCTGTATGCTATGTGCCCAAAGTTTCGTCCAGAATATAGAGAATCAGGATCCCAGTTATACGTAAGTTCAATTTGAGCGCTTTCATCACCTGGTGCAGCTAAAAAGATTAGAGTGAACTTATCTTTAAAGTAGTCTTTCCTTTTAAGAATCTTCAACCCTAAACCTTCACAGAAAAACCTCAGTGATGCTTCAATATCTGATATGCGCAGCATTGTGTGAAGATACTTCATTTATCACAAACCTTAAAACACACGAGCTGTTTGAATATCGACTGATAGCACTCTATCTTCTAATGAGGCTTGTAATTGAAGATAATGCGGCAGACTCTTATGTTGTTCTAAAGAATCTATGTCACGCCACATTTCAACCAATGTGATCTTTTGTGAACCATTCGTATCAGGGTAAACATCATAACGCTCGCACCCATCTTCAAGCACACTTTCACTTGCGCACTTATAAATTGCGTTTAAAGCGGTGTTGTAATGCTGTGTTTCACATAGGATATCCACAACAATCATAACTTCATTGTTCATTTTTAACCTCTATTTTGGTGTATAAGGCTGCTTACACAGCCTTTAGTTCAAGAAGAGAGAATTAACGCTCAATGACGATTTTGCCTGTAGCTAATCCTGACTCTAGACGAGAGTGAGCAGCTTTAACTCCATCCAAAGTGAAAGGGAAAACACTATCAATCAAAGGTTTAACTTGGCCTTTATCTACAAGCCCAGCAAGTCGGCGTAGAATGTCACCGTGAGTATCTCTATCGATATTGTGAATAATCGAAATCGCCATAAATACAAGATCTAACCTAAGAGCCTTAAAGTGCATTTCAGTTAAGTTATAATCAGCATAACCAATTGTAGAAATAACATGCCCTTTCAGTTTTGCAGCGATTAGTGAGTTTTGCAGAACTGGCCCACCCACTGTATCAAATACAGTATCGAAACCATGACCATTGGTTAATCTTTCAACATATTCCTTTGGTTCTTCTTTAGGGAATAGAACCGTTTCGTCTGCACCCAATTGTTTTGCAATTTCTGCGCGTTCTTCATCTACAACAGTCGTTGTAACATGTGCACCTAGCGCTTTCGCAAGCTGTAGACCGATGTGGCCTACACCACCTGTACCACCATGAACTAAAACTTTATCGCTCGGCTGGATTTCAGCTCGACCAATAATTGCTTCCCAAGCGGTAATTGCTACTAAAGGCAAGCTAGCCGCTTCACCAAAGCTAAGCGTTTTAGGTTTGTGTGCTAATAATACAGCGTCAGCTTCAACCTTATCAGCTAGAGTACCTGGAATGCCAACAATACCACCGACACAACCATACACTTCATCACCAACTTTGAAGTTAGTTACACCTTCACCAACTTCACTGATTACACCCGATACATCCATGTGAAGGATTGCAGGGTAAACCATACCAGCAGTACCTTCACTGCCTTTACGGATTTTAGTATCTACAGGATTCACACTTGTCGCTTTTACATCAATTACGACATGACCACGTTTTGGTTTTGGTGCATCAACTTCGATTTCGTGTAGAACATCAACATCACCATGACCATTAATTGCAATTGCTTTCATAAAATTTACCTCTTTGTTATTGACGAAAGTGATGTTATCAACATAATTAACTACTAGAAACACACCAAAGGTTTAATGATTAATTCCGAAAGGTTGATAATGTGATTGATTCCATAGAAGAGCTGAAGATATTCAGTACGATTTTTGAACTCAAATCTATCCGAATGGCTGCTGATGCTCACAATCTAACGGCTGCGGCAGTAAGTAAAAGGTTGATAGCGCTCGAAAACAGACTGAGTGCGAAATTATTTTATAGAACAACTCGGACTCTTAGTCCGACATTTACAGGTGAGAAGCTATATAACCATGCACAAAGACTGTTAAGTATTAGTGATGAGATTGAACATGACCTTGACCCAACTAATACGTTAAAAGGAAAAATAAAAATAACTGCGTCGGCTTCTTTTACGCAAAGCTATTTATTACCTGTGATTAGCAGCTTTTTAAAAAATTTCCCGCAAGTTAATATTGAAATCATTTCTACTGACAGCTTGGTAAATTTAACTGAACAAGGTGTTGATTTAGCTGTTAGGCATGGCCCTTCGCGGGACTCATCGTTAATAGGTCAAAAGCTATCCGATACAAAGAGAGTCTTATGTGCAACGCCGAGTTATTTAGAAAAGAGAGGAGTGCCACATTCACCTGAATATTTAACAGAGCATACTTTATTAACCGTTGGTAATGAAACTAATTGGTCATTCATTAGAGAAGGTGAACGGAAAACAGTTAAGTTAAACCCTGCCTTTTCTTCTAGCTTAGGAGACAGCGTTTTGAGTATGGTGGAATTAGACCACGGTATCGCGCTTTTGTCAGATTGGCACATTAAAGAAAGTGTTGCTCAAGAGCGCTTAAAGGTTATTCTGGAGGACTGGGAATGCGACCCCTCAATTTCAATTAACCTGTTATATCCTTCTAGGAAAAACCAATCGATAATAGTTAAGAACTTCATTGACCACTTGAAAAAGTGGATAAAAAGTAATCCTCTTTAAATATAAACTTTGCTTTTTTGGAACTCTACCACTGCAAGACGGTTGCTATTAGAATTTAGAGGCTTTCCAGCTAACGAGACTGTAACTGATAATTTTACAAAAATGCGCTAGAGAGGCCGCCCGTTATTCGCTCATAGCTGCTTGTCAGATAAAGTCTAAACTATTTGCGTTTACTGTCAGATTAGATGTGAGCTACTACATTTAACTTCACCAAATGTACGCCTAGGCGAAGTTGAACGCCGACAGGTCATATTTTGTGCTTTAACGCCAAATTGCGTTATATACAACTCAACTGTTTCGTCTATTTGTTGTTTTTGCTGCGTAGTCGCTGCACTGTAAAATGCATCGTATTGCGCAGACCAATTCTCAACCCCCGCTTCTTTTGCAACACCTAGCCAGCCCATTCCGAGTTTAGTAGATTGCTCCAAGTATTGGCCTTTTAAAAACATGAATGCCAACGTATATTGTGCACTTTTATAGCCAAGTGCTGCCGGCTCTTTTAAATCATAAAAAGCTTGCTCGTATAGCCCCTTTTTATACGCTTTATACCAATTCGCTTAATTAAGTAATCTATTTTGAGGATGGAGAAACTTGTTGATAGCTAGGCAAAAAATTCGCTATTTAGTTGTTCTAAATGAAAATTTTTTAACGCAGGTAGCGACACGTTTAGCCCCGCAAAATGATTAAGTATTATTGCGGATTGGTATTAATACCATTGTATTCTTTTTTCTTCATTGTATTGTCGCTGTATAGGCTAACAGGGGTCGACCCACACCCACCTAATAAACCTACAGCCAAAATTGCTGCAACCGATATACATTTAGCCATAACTAGTCCTTTATTATTTTTATATGCGAGTACCGAATCTGGCTTACACTCTTTGCAAAGCCTGCTATTGTGTAATCCTGTTTGTATAATTAAAATACTATCATGAGCTTAGCAAGTTTACTTCGGTTATTTTTTCTGGCTGCAATTTGGGGCGCGTCATTTTTATTTATGCGAATGGCAGCTAACAGCTTAGGCCCAGCGGTGTTAATAGAATTTAGAGTTGGCTTTGCCGCACTCACCCTCTTTATTGTGGCGCTTTACTTAAAGCGCCGCTTAGCGTTTACTGAGCACACAAAACACTTTTTTATTATAGGCGCGTTTAACTCTGCTCTGCCGTTTTTATTTTTTGCTTACGCAGCCCAAACTATCAGCGCATCTACACTCTCAATTTTAAATTCTACAACACCAATATGGGGTGTTGTTGTTGGAATTTTATGGACAAAAACAAAGCCTAATAAAAGTATGGTGATTGGTTTACTGCTGGGTTTAATTGGCGTAGTTATTTTGGTTGGGCAAAATCATTTTGTGTTAAATAGCCAATCAATTTTGGCCATAGTAGCAGCATTAAGCGCATCACTTTGCTATGCCATTGCATCGCATTACACTAAAAACGCGCCTAAACTGCCCCCGTTCGATAACGCCCATGGCTCAATGTGGGCTTCAAGCTTTATGGTATTACCGCTTATCTTATTTATGCCAATACGAGAAATACCAAGCACCAACGTTATGCTAGGTGTACTTGTATTAGGAGTAATGTGTACCGCACTTGCTTATATTTTATTTTTTAAATTAATCGAAGATATAGGCCCTACCTCGGCGTTAACAGTCACGTTTTTAATTCCGCTATTTGGCATTTTTTGGGGGCATTTAATTTTAGATGAGCAAATTGGACCAAATACATTATTAGGCGCATTATTTGTTATTGTGGGCACTATGCTGGTTACTGGTTTCTTACCACGAAAAAAGCACTTAGCTAAAACAAGCTAAGTGCTTATATCAAGCGCTTTTACCAAAAAAGCTTACTTTTGCGCCTTTTTGCTTAAGTTTTCAATTAAGTCATGGGCGCTAAAACTGTTGTCGCTTGGCTTTATACCTTTGCCCATTTTAATATCAATTAAGGTGTGCACTTCTTTGCGTTTATCATTGTTACTTACCTGTACGCCTACGCTGCTTGTTGGGCGTGCACGAGTTTCGCAGGTTAATAAACCACAGCTTCGCTCATATTGCTGGCTTTGTGATGCACTAATAGATGACGCGGGAGCTTGCGATTTAGACTCAACAAAGGTTTCTTTGTTGGTTACAACAAACCAATCGTAGCCTTGTGCTTGGGTAAGCTCAGCCGCGCGTAATAATGCATAGTCACCGGCATCGGCTACATTATTTGATACGCTTTTAAACTCTACTCGGTATTGATCGTCGCTAATTTTTTGCTCGCTGTAACCTTGTGAGCCATTATTTGCGGCGCGATAATCAGGTTTAGATGCACAGCCCGCCATAAGTAAAATACTGATAATTAAAATAGATGTTTTCATAGTTCACCTCGTTTTATACACATTATTATTTGTTTAACTGCCACTTTGCGCTAATTGCTTGCTGCTCTTGCGCTCTATCGAGTGGTGCGCCGCTGATCATGCTATCTATAACAGCATCTAAGTCACTGTTATTAGACGCCGTTTGATATTGCGCGCCATTGTTACTTTGCTGCGTAGCTGTTTGCGCTTTAATTTGCCAACCGCTTTGCGTTTTACAAGCAATGCTTGTTTGCGTTGTATTATTTGAGCTTAGTGCATACTGCCTACAAAGCTCACCTTGCTGATTTTTAAAACTTAGCTGTGCGCTAAATACTGAGCCATCACTTTGCTCAAACACACCACTACTTAGCTGCGTATTAAGGGCTGAAGCTGTATTGCTGGCTACTAAGTTTTGCGCCTCACTGGGTTGTAAATAGCTCGTCATTGCAATACCAAATACCACAGCTACGCTTGCTGCTATTGCTATACTTTTATTAGCCGATTGCTTAACCTTTTGCCAAGGCGTTAACGTTACTACATTACTGTTTAACGTGTTTTTTGTCGTTGCTATATCAAGCTTTGCAACCGTTTTAGCTAATGAGTCACTAAGTGGTGCGTCGTCAATACTTGTTGCGTGCTCTTTCACTCGCATGTCTACTTCGCTTAGCTCTGCAAGTCGCATTACTAGTTCATCATCGGTTTCAAGGGCTTTACGCACTTGTTCCATTTCGTGCTCGCTTAGCTCTGAGTCTAAAAAGGCGCTAAGTGTTTCGTCGTTAATGTTCATACTTGCTCCTTTTTAAAGTCGGGTTTTATTAAGTTATAAAGTGTACTGCGTGCTCGTGATAATTTACTCATTACACTGCCTATAGGTATATCGAGTGTATGTGCTACCTCTTTATAAGCCATGCCCTGCACTGCCACCAGCGATACTATGGCGCGTTGCTCTTCGGGTAATTGCCCAAGTGCTGTATTTACATTTTTAAGCATTTGTTTATTTTCGAGTGTTTGGTGTTCATTGCTTGTAATTGGCTCTGGTAAAATATCGGCCTGAGCCGTATTTTGCCTTACCTTGCGTGAGCGGTATTCGTCTATCCACACATTACGGCAAATTTTAAATGCCCATTTAGCAGGCTCAACGTCATCCGGAATGCCTTTTACTAATAGTTTTTCAATTGTTATTTGCACTACATCGTCTGCATCTGCTTTACTACCCGTTAGCGAATAGGCAAAACGCCTAAGTATGGGCAATAAGGTTTTTATAGTTTCGTTCATTAATTTTTACCCCTTTTATAAAGAAGACGATTCAAAAAAACATTTATTCCCAAATAATTTAAATAATGAAATATTTCTATGTGTTAAACGTTAACTAACCAGCATGATAAATTTAATAGAAGTAACCCACTATGAATATTAAAAACACACGCGTTAAACACATAATAACCGCTTCGCTTTGTATATTTAGCGCAACGAGTTCAGCCAACATAGTAAGAGTCGATCAGGTGCTTGGGCAGCTAAACCCAATAGAGCAGCGTATTGAGCAAACTATAGAGCGAGCACAGCGCCTGCCGCTTCCGGTGCCTGTTCCACAAATATCGATTGATGAACTAAAAGCGCAAATTAGTGAGCCAATTAGCAGCTTACCCAATGTGCTTAACATTAATATAAATAGCCAAAACACCGCATTTGTTGAAGTAGAGCTTGAAAACGGCTTTAGAGCAATAGAGCGCCAATGGTTATTAATGGCAAATAGCCAACAACTTAATACCCTAAAGCAGCAAAATGTAACCATTGTATCGGTAAAAAATTACAACGCACTTAACATGAGCTTAGTGCGCTTTAATGTACCCCAAGGTGTTAACTCTAAAAGTGAGTTATTAAAAGCACTTAACTTAGATGAGTCTGCAATACTTGACCGAAACCACATTTACCAAGCGCAAACAGGCGAGCCTAGCGTGAAAGTAACACCAAATAAGCCTGTTGCTCCTTACTGCACACAAAGCGTAAAAATTGGCATGATCGACAGCGCAATTAATACCAAACACAACGCTTTTAAAGGCGCAAATATCACCACGCAAAGCTTTTTACCTAAAGGGTTAAGCTCGCCAAATTTACACGGCACCGCCATAGCGGGGTTAATTACAGGTAAAGGAGTAATGCTCAGCCCGCTTTTAAGCAGTGCCAAGCTTTACAGTGCCGAGGTGTTTTATAGGCAATCTGAATATGCACAAGGGGCTACATTATTTGCCATAGTAGAGGCACTTAACTGGCTAGTTAGTAATAAAATCCCCGTAATAAATATGAGCCTAACAGGGCCAAATAACGCAATTTTAGAAGCAAGTATTACTGCAGCAATAAAACAAAACGTATTAATTGTAGCTGCTGCGGGTAACCAAGGGCCGGCGTCGCAGCCGTTATACCCAGGCGCGTATAAAAGCGTGATAGCGGTAAGTGCTATTGATTCAAAAAACCACATTTATAGATGGTCAAATAAAGGCGATTACATAGACTTTGCAGCCCTTGGTGTAAATGTTGTTACAAGCCAAGGCAATGGAAAATTTGGGAGGGAGTCGGGTACGTCAATGGCGGCGCCGCATGTAAGCGCGGCATTAAGTTGTTTATTGTTAAAGCATGGGAATAATAAAACCAAAGCACTTAACGAGCTTACATCGCTGGTCGTCGATTTAGGCGAGCAAGGCAAAGACACCACCTTTGGTTATGGCGCCATTTACCCACCTAAAAGTGCACTTTAACTGACGCCGATAAAACCGATTGCGTATAGGTATTACTACTAAGCTTTGATTGATAATCGCCATATTCAGCCTCGGCTATTAGCGTTACGTGCTCAAACACATCTACGTTATAAAACGCATTAACTACATTTCGGTGCTCATCTCGCGACGGTATTTGCTCAAAAAAATCATCCGTTGTTTGCTCATCGTAATCTTTATTTTGATAACGCCAGCCAGCCCCTACTTTGTTAGCCACATTAAAGGCCGTAAATTTGTGCGTAACTTTAGTAGTAAAGCCGTAGCCGTTAAAGTCGTATTGGTTGTCGTCGGCGTTTTCTTTATCAGCACTTAGCGTTGCCATTAGCATGGTTTGGCCATTATTTATAAAATGATAAAGCGCTACATCCCCACCTACACCATCGGCATTACGTGCTTTTGCAGTAGCAAAACGTTTAGCTTTGGTTTTTATGCTCATACGCAAATACGTATGTGGGTTTAAAAAGTGGCCATAGTAAGCACTAGCTTGATTAAAATGTAAAAATGTTTCGCCATCTACATTTGCTTTTGCGCCATCGTAACGAACCCCTAGCTCATGGCTATTAAAGCTGTAGCTGCCATCTAAACCATATTGATGAAGGTCTAAATCGTATTGATCAAATTCATCGTAGTCTTGTTGTTCAAACCGATAGCTTGAGGTTAATTTGGCGCCTTTGGTTAATTTCCATTTTGCATTAACACCGGCTGCGGTTTTTATGCCACTGTCGCTTTGTGACGAAATATCGTCAAGCTCCTGAACAGAGAGCGCTGAATTGCTCAATACCCCAACTTCTGCATCTGCATTTAGCTCAAAGCTACTTTTAAAGGGTTTATTTTGCTCAGGAGTTTTAACGTGGTTGGTTTGTGCAAGCACCGCTTGGGCACTAAAAACACACAATGTGGCGGTTATAACTGCTTTCATATTTATTCTCCAACAGGCCGAATAGGTTTCCCTATTCGGCATTTGTGCAAACACGCGGCGTATTAAAGGCCTAGGTCTAAGTCGTTAGTAATGTTGGTTACTACTTCACTTGCGGTGCTAAGTGCTACATCGTTACTAATTTGATCAGTAACCGCTGCACTCACCTGCCCGCTAACACTTTGTTGTACCGTGCTTTGTAAACTGCTAACCGTACTATCTTGCACACTGGCAATTAAAGATTGCTGAACACTACTTACAATTTCATTACTGGTATTAATTGCATCACCTAACTGCAGTGCAGAACTCATTGAGTTTGCAGCCGTATTAGTAATTGCTAATTGGTTTGTAAGCTCACCCGCATTAAGCGCACTCGCTGCATCAGCTTGTGTTACTGAATCGGTTGCGCTGCCCACATTTGAAAGTAAAGAGGCATCTGTTGGTGTATCAGTAGTATCAGGCTGAGCGGCTTGCTCAGAGGTAAGTCCAAGTAATGACGATTGACTCACAGCGGTTGTTAAATTACCCGCCGATGAGGTTAACTGCGTTGTTGCATCGAGCGCTGTATTGGCTGTGGTAATGCCTGTGGTATTTAAAGACGAGGCCGATGCGTTCAATGAGTTATTTAAAGATGAACTGGAAGATGCAACTAATGAATTTGCAGGCTCTGCGGCCTCACTGCTTTCTTGCGCTGAAGTTTGCGTGTTATTCGCCGTTGAATCTGTGTTTTGCGAGTCATCAGCCGTTACTTGTGTATCGTTAGATACGTTTGACTCGTTGCTACCACTGGCTGTTAAACCATTTTGTGAAAGCGCAATAGATGTAGATGTTTGTTGCTGCGCCGACGTTGACTGAGATAGTTCAATATCAGCGGCATGCACTGCACCTGTAAAAGTACTCACACCGCTTAACATCATTACGCTTACAATTTTATTTAATTTAGTCATTGTTTTGTCCTCTAGTTTGTCGGATTGACATAAAGAAGACGATTTACAAAAACACTTTATTCCAAAATAAATTAAAAAATTACAATAAAATCACTTATTAACTAAATTTCAAATACTTAAAGGTAAGCCAATACCCTACGGCGTTAGCTTTCACTATTTTGTATCAGCAATAACAGCTCCGCAGTGGCGGTTGCGTCGGCCAATGCGCGGTGATGGCTGGTTAAATTTAAATTAAAATGCGCGCTAAGGTTACCAAGCGAATACGACTTTAAGCCTTTAAACGCTTTGCGCGATTCAACCACGGTGCACATTTTTGGCATTTTAAAAAAGTGCCCTGCAACCTCGCATTCTTTTTTAATAAAACCGTAATCAAAATTAACGTTATGGGCTACAAAAATACTGCCTGAGAGTTTATCTAATAGCGGCTTGGCTATATCGGCAAATACAGGCGCGTTGTAAACCATACTGTCGCTAATACCGGTTAATGACGTAATAAAGCCAGGTATATGGCGCTGCGGATTAATAAGTGTAGTCCAAGTATCAATTACTTTACCGTGCTGTACTTTAACTATGCCAATTTCGGTAATTCGGTTGCCGCCTTTTAAGCCGCCCGTGGTTTCTATGTCAACTACGCTGTAAACACGGTTTGGATCTACAAACCACTTAACTGCGGCAATATGTACCGTAAAGCCCACATTTTTTAAATTATCAATAGTTGTAAGTTGGTTGCGCCTAAGCTTATCGCCTGGAGCTTTTACTTCTTCAAAATGTACTTGGCCATTATTAATGACCATTAAATCGGGGTAGCCGTCTTTTAGCTGTAAATAATGTTTACTCATAGCCGTTAAGTGCGCAATTAGTGCCTCAAGTGGGCTGTTTAAAATAAGCGCTTCTAGTGGCTCTAATAAATTGCTGCGCCATCTAAATAAGCCATTGGGCTGATCAAAGTATTGCGCTGCATTTTTGCACACTAAATTAAGTAATGCTTGCGACGTTTGGCACTGAGCTAAGCGCTCGTTTATCTGTGTTTGCTGCGCTTCATAAAAATTACCAAGCCTTAATACTTGCGGATAAATATCAAACTCATTGCATGGCGGATAAGGCGACTCCACAAATAACTCGTGCCAAAATACTAAACCAAACAAACTTTGCCAAAGCGTGTTTTCGGTATTAAATACAGCCATACCTTCGCGAGTATAATAATCGTTTACGCCCTGCTCTACTTCACCTCGGTACAGTTCATCTATTTCTAGCACGCACTGAGTGTCGGCAAGCATGGCACTTAAACGCGAACGTGTTTTTTTATTAAACTTACGCATTAAAAAATCGTCAGCAAAATAAAGTAAATCATCAGTAAGTGGGTTTTCGATAATGGCTTCTAACCGTGCTTTTACCCACTCTTTATTGCCAAGCCTGTATTGCTCTCTTATTTGAATTTCTTGTGCTTCGCTATCATCCACGCACCCTTCAAGTAAACTAAAAGCAAGTTCGCTATCAACTGTTTTTAGCTGCCTATAAAGCCTAACTAATAGTTTGTTTTTTAATACAACGGCAATTGCACCATGTGCAGCTTGCACTAAAACCTGCGACGCTAAAACAACATAGTCGCTCTCATCTGTAATATTTTTAAATGCTAACCGGTAACGGTTTAATAAATAGTTTGATTGCGCTTCGTCAAGTGTTTCAAAACGCGACAAGCTCTCGCTGTGTCCTTCGCGCGTAGCGGTTAAGCCTAAGTCTCGCATTACAAAACGGTTTTGATGATTCACATCACCACTGCTTAGTTTGCCTGCAAATAAAAACTCAAAATACTCGTAGTAATCACTGCGGTTGTTAATTACATACTGGCTATAAAGTGGCGCAAGCTCTTTTGGGCATGCTTTAAAAAACTCACGCGCAATATCCACCAGCGCGCCTTTAGCGGCACTCTTTTTAAAACTTATTTGCTCACTGTAATTACTTAGCAACTCAACCAAAGAAGGCTTAGTTAAGTGCGCTAAAAGCTGCGAATAATGCTGCTCGTTTGGCTCAAATAAAATACCGGCTTTTTTTAGCGTATAAATAGCCTGATGCGGCGAGGTTATTTCTTCATAATTAAGCGATTGCGCCTGCACTAAATAAGGCTTTCGCGAGTACACACGCGCCAACATGCATTGGCTTTGCTCATCTAGCTGATTAATTTTACTAATGAATTCGCTGTGTTTGGGCTCAAGTAAATGCATACATTTACTTGTTACAAACTCAATAAGCTCTCTAAAATGCGCTAAATAGTATTTTGCTGGTAATTCTTTTTTCATAATATCGCCACAACTGTATATAAAAACAGTATCTAGTATTTGCGCTTATTATTCAATCTTAAACTTGTAACTAAAACACGCTATAGTGAGCTTATTAAAGCAAATTCATTAAAAATAAAGGACTTACCATGAGCGCGCATCCGTACGATGTTTTATCACTCAATAACGGCGCAAATATTATTTTTACGCCCTGCCCTGGTACAAAAACGCAAAACCTAGCGGATTCAATCAATACATTAAAAGCAGCTGGCGCTAACGTGCTGCTGTCGCTTATGCCGCAAAAAGAGCTTGAAAAAAACAACGTAGAAACAATTAATAGTGAGTGCAATAAGCACGATATAACGTGGTTTCATTTACCAATAAATGACGACGAAGCACCCAAACAGCCTTTTACATCAAGCTGGAACACCCATAAAATCGACATATTACAGGCCATACAACACAAACAAACCATTGTCATACATTGCAAAGGCGGCACTGGCCGCACAGGGTTGGTCGCTGCGCTTATTTTAAATTCGGCAGGTTACACAAAAGAAGAAGTATACAGCCTAGTACAATGCATTCGCCCTAAAGCGCTTACTATAGAATTGCAAAAAGAGTACTTTGAGAGTTTTAGTCGGTAATAAAAAAGCTAGCGTAAAACAGCAAAGCTACTGATAGTTAAACGCCCATTAACTGGGTCACAGGCATAACCATTAGACGCGTTTATATTACCGGAATGCAATAAATTACTTGGGTATATAACTGCCCGATTTAGCTTAGCCTCTACACTGTAAACTTGCTCAAACAAAGTTGTACTTCCATTTATATATTGTGGATTTTTATGAAGTTTTTGCGCCATGGCTTGTTGCTTAATAGCTTGCCTATAAAGCATAAGCCGCTCTTTTGTTATACGTTCATACCCTAGGGCTCTATGCTTATAAAATGAAGTGCCACCATGAGTTTCATCACATAAAAAGTGCACCATAGCAAGTTGATTCATATTAGGTGTATCAAAATGAGGGAGCATTTGTATTGGCCTGAGCTTATCAGGCTCAGTGCATGCAATTGAAAAAGCAGAAAGAATTACATCGAACTCGCTTTTATCCGCCATATCAAAGTGTGAATTAATAATTGGCGCAAGCGCTTTTAACCGCTCGATATAACTAAGCGGTGCTGCTTTTCTTACTCCTGGGTAAAAATCACTTTCTTGTGCGCAAAACGCTTCTCTAGCACTTTGAGAAAACGCAGCAAAATTAATAAGCGCATCTACATTATTTACAAAATCATCAATAACAATAATTGGGGTTTTTTCTTCCCCTGCAGTATGTATGTGTAACGCCATATTTTCGTTTAGTTTAAAATCAATCATCGGCTAAATTAAGCACTGCATTTTTACGCTCTATCAATGGGTATATTTGGCCAAGTGAGGTTATAACAGTATAAATAGCGGGTAATAAAGCGCTTTGATGTAAAAGCGTAATTTGATCACTATTAAGTTGTGCGAGTCTTTCTTGGTTAATAGTGTATAGGCCGTTTAACTTTGTTTTTTGACTGTTCTGAAACGTGACCTCAAGCGATAATGGCTGCAGTAGATCATGCTGTAACAAGGTATCAATTAACTTTTTATTGTCTATTTCGCCCTGTAGTAAATGCCCTAAACACTGCTTTATTTGTTTGAAATAGCTACTTTCTTCTGCGCTTTGGGTATAAATTGGTTCTAAATTATTCTGGCTTTGCGCTCGATTATTAACGACTGCTGGGCTATTTAAATTAATACACACAGGGTATTGAGTTTGCTGCGCATGAGTATCACCAACAAAAAATGGCTGACGCTGTAATTGAAGCGGTAAATACACACCCTGCCACTGCGAGTTCTGATAAAACAAGTTCTCATGTTGCTCAAAGCCTAATAAAGCATTGAGTGTAAACTCCCCTGTTTCTGAGTTTTTTGCAAAAACTATAGGCTGCTGAACAGCAATTTGATTAAGTTCTGCCATAACAACAGGGACCATATTAATGTTTTCTGCGTGTGATTGTGCCTTTTGTGTGTCTATTTTTATGTGCTGATGAGCACTTTGTTCTAATGCGACTAAATTTTCCATGTGTGTCTCTTTATTGTTTTTATGTGTAAATTTTTAAGCTAAATAGTGCTAAATCCATGATTCTTAACTTTATTTAACAATTCTCGGTTACTAGGTAAGTTAGTTACAGCTTGGTTTATCATGCTCTTATTTTTATCAAACTGACTTTTAGCAAAAACAGTGTCTTCAAGCATATAGGCAGTTGTGCTGTAATCACTTTTAAAGCCCATACCATATAAAACATATTGATAACTCGCCGCTGGAAACACCTCATTGTTACTTGTAAAATCGTGATCAGCAGGGGCGCGGTATTGCCATAGTTTCATTAGATCTTGTAAGCTTTGAGGAATCGTTTTAGGGTCTCTGTTATCGCTCCAAAATGCGTTATCGTCACGGGTTGATAAAATATAATGTAACTTTAAAAAGTCGATTATTTTTTCCCACCTATAGGTAAACGTCTCATTAAAGCGTTTGGCGGTAATATCCATAATATCCCGGGTATGGGGAAGTTGTTCGCTTATCATTTGCGCTGACATTTCTACTAATACCAATGCAGAAGCTTCTAGTGGCTCTAAAAAACCAGCCGAAAGCCCAACCGCAACACAGTTGTTTTGCCAAAAATGTGAGCGGTGGCCACTTTTAATAGGGATTTTTCTAATTGTTAACGACTCTATTTTATCGCCTACATACTCTCTAAGTTTTTCCCTTGCTTGCGACTCGGTACTGTACTTACTGGAGTACACATAGCCCACCCCACGGCGGTGCTGTAATCCTATATCCCATATCCAACCCGCTTCTTGCGCTGTTGAAATTGTGTGAGATGCAATACTGTCATTTTCATCTTCATAAGGGACTTGCACTGCTAAGGCGGTATCAATAAACAGCACATCATCGCAGGGCTGAAAAGGAATCTTATAATGCTCGCCTAACAACAATGATGAAAAACCAGTGCAATCGATAAATAAATCACCGCTAATTTCACCTTGTTGCTTTGTAGTAACGCTTGCAATATCGCCATTTTTAGCATTATTGACCTGGGTTACATCAGCTAAAATATGTTTAACGCCTAGCTGCTGAGTACAATGTTTTTGTAAAAAAACGGCAAATTTTGCAGAGTCTAAATGGTAGGCATAATTGGCTATAGCAGCATATTCTGGTGTACGAATTGTTTTAGGGGCAAGCCCTTGCTCACAAATAGCTTCTTGGTAACACACTGCGTTTGAAAAAGACGTTGACTCTGCTGTGTTATTTAACCAATGTCCTGCCATATCGGTTTTTGAAAAGCCCTGCGGCAGAACTAATGGGTGATAGTAAAAATCATCATCGCTGCCATCCACCCATTTGGCGAATTTTGCTCCTTGCTTAAAGCTTGCTTCACACTCGCGTATAAAATCGGTTTCGCTAATACCAAGTGCTATTAATGTACTACGCATGGTAGGCCAAGTGCCTTCACCAACACCTATAATTGGTACATTTGGAGATTCAACTAGCACAACATTAAGACCATCGGGGGTATTACTTTTATGGTGCGCCGCTAATCGACCAGCTGTTAGCCAGCCTGCTATACCACCACCAACGACAACCACTGTTTTTATTTCTTTATTTTGCTGGTTCATGCTTGTTACCTATAAAGGCGTATTTAAAAAGTGGCTATTACTAAATGTAAAAGCCACTTTTATTATTTAAGTTAGAAACTTCCACGAACACCTAACGCAAAACGTCGCCCGCTATCTTCAACCATTAGTAATTGATTAGAGAAGCGACCACGTTTGTGTACGTATTCTTCGGTTAAGTTTATACCCTCAAAGAACACCGATACATTTTCGGTAATATCATAGCTGCCACTGGCATCGAATTGTGCATAGTCTTCAACTATCGTCACACCATCACCATTTAACTGTGTTAGTGACTGTACAAAGCTATCGCGCCAGTTATAGGCTAAACGCGCCTGAAATGGGCCATTCTCATAAAAGCCAACCACATTATAAGAGTCGCTTAAGCCTGTTAATGCAAATACTTGAGTAATATCTGCAGGGTCTAGTTCTGCATCACTATCAACAAATGTTGCATTAACCATAAAACCAAAGCCACTATCAAAACTATGCTGTAAGGCTATTTCCCAGCCATCAACAATCGCCGATTCGCTATTATTTGGTAATGTGTTTGTAAATACAGCCGTCGAGTCAGCAGCGTCAGGGTTATCTACATCGTTACCTGTTGAGGGGTCAGTCAACAATCCGCCGTCAGACAATTCAAAGGTTAAATCTTCAGTGGTATTGATAATGAAGTTAGCAACATTCTTTCTAAAGTAACCAGCGGATAAATAACTGGCATCAGCGTAATACCACTCTAATGATAAATCTAAGTTATCAGAGGTAAATGGCTCAAGCGCAGGGTTACCAGAGCTTGATGTTAAATTGCCCCCTTGGCGCGTTGTTTCAATTACTGTTACAGGCGACATACTATCGAGTGTTGGTCGCGTAATTGTTTGTGATACAGCAGCACGTGCTATTAGCTCATCGCTTATTTCAAGCTTTACGCTAAAGTTAGGTAAAATCGCTTCGTAATCTGAACTTGCTGAAATATTTTCTACGGCGCCGAAATTAGCAAGCATTTCTGTTTTATCTAAGATAGTTAACGCGCTAACCGGCTCATCTGTGCCCTTTACTTTTACATCGGTGCTTTCATATCTAAAGCCCGCTGTTGCGTATAAAGGCATGCCTGCAAGTTCAGCTTCAAAATCAAATTCTGTATAAAACGAGAAAGTATCTTCAGTTATCTCAAACGACTTATTACGTTTAACTGCATCAAAACTAATAGGCTGACCATTCGCCGCAGCTATTTGCTCAAGGTACGCAAAGTTTGCCTCTCCATCATGTGCAAGCCATGACGTTGGCATACGACCGCTGCCGCTCACATCACCTAAAAAGTCATCTCCTGCGTCAAATACAAATTGCGCTAAGCCATCCATACTTGGGTCATCTGGGTAACCACAAAAGGTACAGTGAATACCTACGCCTTCGTTGTCCCAACGATCAAGGTTTTTAGTTTCAGTTGAATACATAGTACCAAATTTAACCGAAACTAGGCCTGAGCTGCCATCGTTATGCCAAATGCTATCCCAACGAAACTGATCCACAGTATCTTCTACAGCCCAACCACGGCGAAGCATTACGTGTGCACGGCTGTTGGCTGTATCTAAATGATTTGATACGCCATCAGGTGCAACTGCAGGGTTATAAGCAACACCGTCCAGCTCTTGCTGGCCGCTATAAATGTTAGGGTTAGCAGAGGCAAACTCACTCGCGTAAGGTAAGATACCGCCATCCACTTCAAATCGAACTCGGTTAGCATAGCCAATCAACGATAGCTGATCGCCACCGCCATTATTAGCCTCACGCTTGGCTTTTGAGTGGCTCAAATCAAACTTCATATTTAAGTTATCGTTTACATGCCAATCAAAGTTTAAACCTAATGCGCTAGAGTTGGTTAAACGATCAAACTTTTTAGCGTGCATATCGGTGGCAAGGCCTACCTCTTGATATAAATCAACCACAGTGCCATTTTCATCAACAGTTGGCCCTGCAGCGCCGCCAAAGCCTTCTAAGTTTGGAGCTGTAAACCAGTGCCCGTAAGACGTTGTGTCTGCTTCTACATCAAAATCTGAATAGAGCGCATCAGCAGTGATAACTAAATCATCTGAAGGTGCATACTGTATAACTAAATTTGCATTAGTGCGTGTACGTGTCTCTGTAGTAACTTTATGATCGTAATTACGTGGCGAGAAAATATTACCGGTGTATGCTTGCCCGCTTTGAGTTTGAGGATTTGGGACGCCCACGTTTTCTAACCAGCCGTCTACCTGTGCCTGATTTAAGCGTGTTTCGCGTTCTTGACGAGAAACGGCAAACAACAAACCCAGTGTGTCATCATTAAATGTATTACTAATTAAGCCAGAAATCTCAGGTGTGGTTTCTTCACTATTTTCATCGTAAATACCTTTAACACTACCCGCTATTTTAAAGCCACTAATCGCAAATGGACGTGCCGTATTAACGTTTACTGTTGAGCCAATACCACCAGATTGCATAGTGGCTGTTGAGGTTTTAAATACATCTAAGCTTTTAACCAATTCTGATGCAATGGTATCAAAGCTAAATGCACGGCTTTGATTCTCTGATGCCATTTGGCGTCCGTTTACTAGTACAGTATTAAACTGCGGGCCAAAACCACGCACCGTAATAAGCTGCCCTTCGCCGCCTGAACGGTCTATTGAAACCCCAGTAATACGTTGCAAAGACTCGGCTAAATTTGTGTCAGGAAATTTACCAATATCTTCTGCTGAAATGGAGTCAACCACGCCACCGGCTTCTCTTTTTGCATCCATGGCTCGACCAAGCGAGCCTCTAATTCCGCGTACTTCAATTATTTCTGGTTCTTGTGCTGCTGTTTCTGCTAATGCAGGGAGCGTTGTCATTGTGCTTAGTACAGCAAGTACTGCACTGGACACGCCATTTTTTTTATAGTTAGCCATGTTGTCAGTTCTCTCGAAGCTAGGGTCTATTAAAATAGAAATTTGCCCATCTTCGCTAACTTGCATTTGCAAGCCGGTACTGTCGAGTAAAGTCTGTAATGCATTTATTATTGAATACTCGCCAGTAATAGTATTTGTTTGTAACTGTTGAATTTTATCCAACGGAAAAAGCAAAGTAATATCGGCTTGCTCGGCAAAGTTTATTAGCGATAAATCGGCCCTTTGTCGAGGAATGTTAAACATTGCTTTTTCGTCCACCGAGCTCGCTTTCACCTCTGTGGTGACTAAGCTAAAAACAAGCACATATAGCGGTAAACAAAGTGGCAAATGTATACATTCCATGCGTATAGTTTTTGGCCATACACAGGATGAAGACGAGTGACTTTTTATTTTCCTCCATAAATATTTTTTATTTTTTTCAAATAATTTATTTTTTTGACTAGCCATACTTATTATTACTAAACCTTTATTATTTTTTGGTGTGCAAAAAAATGTTGTGGGGTTTCAACTAAAAAAGTTAAATATATTTTTATATTAATTAATTGGTTATATGAACACGTATAATTATAGAGCTAGCCTATACGTGTTAATAATTTGAAAAACTGTAGTACACTTGGTATTCAAATTACAAGCTTTTAACAACAAGGATTGATAGTGCCTGCAATTTTACAAATAGAAAAACAATTTATTTTAAAATTGAGTAGCGGATTTTTTATTACCAATCGTCTTAAGCTGTAATGGCAAAACAATAACAACAATTGCCAAAACCACACACACACGAGACACACACTCAATGACAAAAGACACACTATTTTATAAGGCTTATCTGGCCTCGCGCAAAGGTCTCTCAAATGTAGTGGCACGCATAGTGCCTCCACATGAAATTGAAGACATTGTGCAAGAAACTTACGTGCGAATTTGTCAAATAAAAAACACTGAAAACATTTGCTCACCAAAATCTTTTATTTATAAAACGGCGCGTAACCTAGCGCTCGATTATCAAAAGCAAGCCAATATACGACTAGTCGATAGTATCGACAACATGGAAGCATTAGAGCAACTCTTAACGGAACATCAGAAAGACGAAATGTACGAAAATGCGCTTACCGATTGCGAATTTTCAAATTTTTGTGAAGCTGTCAGGCTTTTGCCTGTTCAATGCCGTAAAGTGTTTGTATTAAAAAAAGTGTATGGTTATTCGCAGCGAGAAATTGCTGCTCAATTAAACCTTAGTGAAAGTACCGTGGAAAAACATATAGCAACCGGCGTAAAACGTTGTACGCAGTTTATGCGACAATCTGAAAAAAGTGTGTATGGCAAACCTAACTCTTCTTCACAAAAAAGTGCAGGGGGTAGTCATGAGTAATGTCCACCATATAGACGAACGAAATAATAAGGCAGTCGAAGACGCACGCCTTGATTGTGCAAGTGAATGGCTTGCTAAGCTCGATAGAGGTTTAACTAAACCCGAAAAAGACGCATTGCAGCTCTGGTTAGCTCAGTCATATAAAAACGTCGAAGTATTACTTGAAGTTGCACACCTATGGGACAAGATGGGTGAACTCAGCCGCTTATCTGATCTATTCCCGCAATCACAATCTAGACAAAAACGCCTCCCTGTGTGGTTAGGTGCAACGGCCGCTTCTGTTTTATTGGCTGTTGCACTTAGCTTTTTTCAAGAAGCATTTAATTTTTCATTTTTTTATCCCGTTAATCGGTCAGCTGTTGTCGCTAAGCAACTTAACTTTCAAACGGGTGTAGGTGAAAGCAAAGACATAATTTTGCCAGATAAAAGTGAAATTACATTAAACACTAATAGTTTTGTACAAATAAGATATACCCGAGACTCTCGAGTAATTAACTTACTGCGGGGGGAGATACATATAAATGTGGCGCATGATAAGGCACGGCCTTTAAGTGTTATTGCTGGTGATAAAGTTATTCAGGCAGTAGGCACTGCGTTTAATGTTGAAGTGGGTGAAAAACAAATAGAATTAATAGTCACTGATGGAAAAGTGCTTGTTGCCGAACAAAGTAATTCGCAACCATCAAGCCTCCAAAAAAATGGAACAAATAAGCTTGGTAAATTTTTATCAAATAACTCTACAGCAGTTTCTAAAGGTGAAAAGCTCGATTTAAGTTTCAAAGGTAAAATAGCTAAGCACGTTGAAAAAGTAGACCCTATAGACGTAGCGGCTAGTCTTTCTTGGCGTAAAGGAAGCCTTATTTTTAGAGGCGAATCTCTTGCCGATGCCATGGCCGAGATTAGTCGATATACGAATATAGACTTTGAGCTTTCTGATGATGAGCGTTTAACAAGGGTACAAGTCGCTGGTATGTTTAAAACAGGCGATGTTAAGGGCTTATTAGAAGTATTAAATAATAATTTTAATATTAGTTATGAAAGAATTAGCCCAGATAAAATTCGTTTAAATTACGCAGATCCAAGCGCTTCAATATAGTACAGTACACAATAATAAAAATCAGGACACACAATCATGACATCATCTTTATCGCCGAGGAATAATAGCTCGGCGCACACATCAAACACGTGCTCACTTTTTTACGTAATTTTTATCTCTGCCGTGGCTGCTATTGGTGGCTTTTTATTTGGTTTTGACTCAGGTGTTATTAACGGCACAGTGTCGGCACTCGGTAATGCTTTTAACTCAAGCAGTGTAGCTACGGGCTTTAACGTAGCGTCTGTGTTACTTGGCTGCGCCCTAGGTGCACTTGCTGCGGGGCCGCTGGCTGATAAATTTGGCCGCCGTGCAATTATGATCATCACCGCGATTATTTTTGCCATTAGTGCCTTTGGGTCGGGCATTAGCGAAAGCTCAGCTGAATTTATTTTTTATCGCTTATTTGGTGGCTTAGGTATTGGTGCTGCATCAGTATTAGCGCCAGCTTACATTGCTGAGGTTGCACCACCAGCACTTCGCGGTCGTTTAGCTACACTTCAACAACTCGCTATTGTACTGGGTTTGTTTGCTGCGTTTTTAAGTAACTATTTAATTGCTGATGCCGCAGGTAGCGCGCAAAATATTTTAATGCTTGATACAGCCGCTTGGCGCTGGATGTTTTGGGCTGAGCTTGTGCCTGCAATACTGTTTTTAGTGGGTGTGTTGTTTATTCCTGAGTCGCCTCGTTATTTAGTGGCGCAAGGTAAAGTGGATGATGCAAAAGCGGTATTTAGCAAAATTTCAGACGACAATGCAGATAAACAAATAAGCGATGTAAAACGCTCATTGCATAGCGACACAAAGCCAAGTATTCGCGATTTATTTATTGATAACAGTAAAAAAGTACACCCAATTGTTTGGGTGGGTGTTGCGCTGAGTGTATTTCAGCAATTTGTGGGTATTAACGTGGTGTTTTATTACGGCTCAGAGCTGTGGCAAGCCGCTGGATTTGACGAGTCGCAATCGCTATTTATAAATGTACTCGCAGGTACTACTAATATTGTATCAACCTTTATTGCCATTGCCCTAGTTGACAAAATTGGCCGTAAGCCACTGCTATTAGTAGGCAGTATTGGTATGTTTATTAGCTTAAGCGCGCTTACTTATATATTTGGTAGTGCAGGCCTTGATGAAGCAGGCAAACTTGCCCTTAGCGATAACATGGGTACGTTTGCACTGATTATGGCTAACTTATTTGTGGTATTTTTTGGCTTAAGTTGGGGCCCTGTTGTATGGGTATTATTAGGCGAAATGTTTAATAATCGTATTCGTGGTGCAGCCCTTGCTGTTGCAGCTAGCGCACAATGGATTGCTAACTTTGCCATTACCATGACCTTCCCTATTATGCTGGCTAACATTGGCCTTGCCGGTGCTTATGGCTTTTATGCGTTATCGGCACTTATAAGCATATTTTTTGTTGTTAAATACATAAAAGAAACACGCGGTAAAACGCTCGAATCTATGTAATTTTTAAAAGCGGTGATATTAATCACCGCTTTGCTTTTACATACAATGGCGTTATTTAAGAGTGATTGTTTGGATGAGCTCAACGTTAATTAATAAATATATTTTAAACTGCTGTTAATACGTAAACGCTCCTTTTACCAGCAAGCTTTTACTACCAAAGTTTATAGCTACCGATTGCATACTTAAATATCACTACAGCTCAATACGTTAGCGAAACTTTTAACTTAAGTTAAGGTTGAATAGCAATCTACGCTCATTTATTTTAACTTTATAACCATTGCCGTATTACCTTTTATTATTACTAATCTATTTAAATTCCTTTTTAGAATATCAAAAATTAGCTATTGTCCGCCCATTCCAACTTTATGTATTTACTAAAATGAAAAAACAGTTAATTTCAGGCTTAGCTTTAACGTGTGCGTTAGGTTCGTTCAGTGCATTTGCTACTAATGGTTATTTTACTCACGGCTATGGCATGACCCACAAAGGCATGGCTGGCGCAGGTGTAGCGCTGTCAGAAGAGTTAATGTCTGGCGCTAATAATCCAGCAACCTTTTTACCTAATGGAACAGAGCTATCACTGGGCTTAGAGCTTTTTTCACCTGAACGAAAATATACTGCATCAAAAGTAGATACTTTTTACCCTGGCGCATTTTATCTTGAAGCAAAAACCCAAAAAAGTGATAACACTTTATTTGCTATTCCTGAATTTGCTATTGGCCACCAGCTTAATGACAAAGTAAGTATTGGCTTATTAGTTTATGGTAATGGCGGTATGAACACCGACTACAGCGCCGATTCAGAGCCTGAAGGCACATTTTATGCTGGCACTACTGGTGTTGATTTAAAACAACTCTTTATTAGCCCAACAGTAAGCTATGAGTTGAATGAACAAACACGCCTTGGTGTATCTCCTATTTACGTGGTGCAACAGTTTGAAGCGCAAGGGCTTGGAAACTTTGCTCCTTTTTCGCAATCACCCCAAGCGCTTACAAATAATGGCACCGATACAAGCACAGGCTTAGGCATTCAACTAGGTATTAGCCAAGATATAAATTCGTCATTAAGCTGGGGGGCGAGTTACCGCTCATCAGTGTCTATGCAAGAGTTTGATAGCTATAAAGGTTTGTTTGCAGAGCAAGGCGGATTTGATCTACCAAGTTCGTTTCAACTTGGCGCAGCCTACAAGCTTACCCCAAGTAATCAGGTTGTATTTGATTGGCAAAAAATAAATTACAGCGAAGTAAAAAGTATTGCAAATCCAATCAGTAACTTGGTGTCAGCACCTTTAGGGGCTAACGCCGGCGCTGGGTTTGGCTGGAACGATATGACTATTTATAAGCTTGGCTATCAGTGGCAACGTACATCGCAACAAAAAATTCGTTTTGGGGTATCTTATACCGAGCAACCTATTCCTTCATCAAACGTTTTGCTTAATATTTTAGCCCCGGGCGTTCAAGAGTGGCATTTTACTACTGGCTTTAGCCATTCTTTTACCAAAAAGGTACAATTAAACGCTATGGCTTTTTATTCGCCAGCAAAAAAAGTAACGGGTGCTAACTACTTAGCGCCTAATCAACAATTATCAATCGAAATGAAACAAACCGGTTTAGGCGTTTCTATTGTTTGGGAAATTTAAAAATGATAACAGAATTCACCCTAGTATCGGCTGCAATAGGCGGGGCATTAATAGGTATAGCGTGTACGTTATTACTGGTTTTATACGGAAAAGTTGCGGGCATATCAGGCATTGTTAAGTCTGTATTCGCTAAAGCAAATTCAGACTCTCGTTGGCAGTTATACTTTATTTTAGGGTTGTTGTTGGCAGGAGTGGCTGTAAGGGTATTTGCGCCATCTTTATTAGAAGGCGAATTGCAATTACCGCCTTGGCTTATTGTTGTTGCAGGGCTTTTAGTTGGCGCTGGTACAACGTTAGCTAATGGGTGCACAAGTGGCCATGGTGTGTGCGGCATGTCGCGCTTTTCTACTCGCTCTTGGGTTGCAACATGCACATTTATTCTTGTCGCCTTCATTACAGCAAACCTTGTAGGATAAATAATGAAAGCAATTATGATGGTTGTTATAGGCTTTATATTTGGCTTAGGACTTATTATTAGCGGGATGACAAACCCCGCTAAAGTGATTAACTTTCTTACTTATGGAAACCAATGGGACGCAAGCTTAATTATAGTGATGGCTGTTGCCATGCTAATAATGATGCTTACATGGTTATGGGTTGCAAAAAAAGAGAAGCCACTTCTTTCAGGAACGTTTAATTTAAGTGATTTAAAAAAAATTGATGCGCGCTTAATTATCGGCTCGGTACTTTTTGGTTTAGGCTGGGGTTTAAGTGGTATATGCCCAGGCCCGGGCTTGGTTCAATTAGTATCTCTTAAAATGGAGTTTTTATTGTTTTTTGCAGCCGTGCTAGGCGGTATGTGGTTAGCCAAAAAAGTATAATATTTGCTGCCGACTAAACTCGGCAGCTACTTTTACCCAAACAAAGGTACATAACTTGCTGCAATATATAAAACTATATTGAACAGGTTTAAGTTATGCTAAATAAAGCGCTGGAATTTTCTAACAACACACCTTGGTTAGGCGCAGCGTCCTCCCTTTTACTTATAGCTATACTACTGTTTTTAATTCGTTTTTTTGTAATGTACTGGCTAAAAAAATGGACTTCAAAAACCAAATTTATATTCGATACTTTACTAATAGAGTCAATATCTAAGCCGCTAACACTGTGCACAATTATTGTGCTACTCACCATTTTAGAGCACGACACTTTCATTATTGGTACTTCTATTTCTCAACAGATCCCTTTTAATAGCATTAATATTGTATTAGCTCTGCTTGCACTTATTATGTTTTTAGACCGCTTTATTATTGGCACTATTAATTACTATGGTAAACAATCTGCCGTGGTTTTTAATTCAAAAAGCATAATTAAAGGCGTGATACGCGTTACATTATCGTCAGTGGGATTACTGGTATTAATGGGCACGTTAGGTATTTCTATTACGCCCATTATTGCCTCGTTAGGTATTACATCACTGGCTGTTGCTCTTGCTTTGCAACCTACCCTCGAAAACTTTTTTTCTGGCGTGCAGCTAGTAATAGATAAACCTATAAGGGTGGGTGATTTTATTGAGCTTGAATCTAAGGAGCAAGGCTTTGTTGATCATATAGGCTGGCGATCTACATGGGTTAAAATGCTACCTAACAATATGATTATTATACCTAATAGCCAATTATCTAAATCGCGTATTATTAATTACTTTTACCCTGAAAAAGAGCTAAGCGTGCCTGTTGATATAAGTGTGCATTACGATTCAGATTTAGAATTTGTTGAACAAGTAACACTTGAAGTGGCTCGTGAAATACTTATTTCACACGAATGGGGTGTTGATGATTACAATACCTTTGTGGTTTTTCATACCTTTGATAGATCAAGCATTAACTTTACGGTGATGCTTAGAGCTAAAGAATACTTTAATCGCTTTTGGGTAAAATCTGCTTTTATAAAAGCCCTGCATAAACGCTATAAAAAAGAAGGTATTGTAATCCCCTTCCCTATTACGGCTATTAACACTACTCAAGAAGCCGCTAAATTTAATAGTGATAAAAAGGTGCAAGGCGACACTTAAAAAAAGCGCGAGTGACTCTCGCGCTAATAAGTATTAAAACTTGTAGGTTATTTGCCCAATAATTTCACGAGGGCTGCCAGGAAAATGGCCATTTCGTTCACTAAATCCACTTACAGCATATTCTTTATCAAACAGGTTATTAATATTTACACTCAGTAATACGTCGTCAAAACGACTCGTCCAGCTCATATCAAATACGGTAAATGGTTTTACTTTTTGACCACTGGTACTCAGTTGCTCACTTACGTAATTTGCACCAAATGCAATTGATGAGTCAATTGAATCAATAGCGTAGCGAGTCCATAAACCTGCCTGGTGGCGTGGTGCATTAGCAAAGCGCGAACCATCTCCAAATGTATTTGAAAGCGTATCACCCGTTACGCCGTCTACCACTTGCGTATCGTTGTAAGCGTAGTTAGCCGTTACGGTCCAGTGCGCTGATAAATCACCGACTAAAGTTGTTTCAAATCCTCGGCTTTCTACTTCACCTATATTTAAAAGTGCAGCAATGCCATCCCCCGCTCCCGTATCGTCAGGGTTGCTCATTACCACGTTTTCTTTATTAATTTGGTAAATTGCAAAGGTGCTCATTATTTTGCCATCGAGCCATTGGTTTTTCATACCCAGCTCGGTTTGCTTACCGGTCTCTGGTTCTAAATTACCTTCGCCTTCTACATCTTCTTGGTCGGCTGATGATGTAGGGTTAAAGCTCTCTGAGTAATTAATATATACCGATGTGTTTTCTACTGGCTGATAAGTAACAGCAACGCGCGGCGTTATATCGTTATCTGAGTAACTAAAACCTGTTTCTTGATTAAACTCTTTAAAATGGTCATAGCGCAAACCTGCAATTATTGTCCACTGCTCGCCTATGCTAATTACGTCTTGCGCGTATACACCAAATCGGTCGGTATCTACGCCATCGCGGTTCATGTCGGTAAGGTTATAAGTACTTGGATCGGTTTCACCGTAGTTTAAATTAAAAATATTTAAATTAGCGACGCCATCGGCCTCATATCGGGCGCGAAAGTAGTCATATTCGGTATCAACGGTGTGGTAATCACCACCAAATAAAAACTGATGGGTTAATTGTCCTTGTCCAAAGTTATAAACAAAGTCGGTGGTTACACTTGCCTCTTTATTGGCACGAAATTGCTTACGGTATTCACGCTTAATCGTTTCATCGTCAATATTGGCAACGCCATCACCGTTTACATCTACCCAGCTTTGCGACTCATGGTAGGCTTGGTCTCGCTCGTTATCCATGTAACGAAACGTAGTACTTAACGAAAAATCATCATTAAAATAATGGCTAAGTTCTGCTTGAAGCACCAAAGCTTCCATATTTTGATAATCAAACGACTCATTGGCGTTATAACTTGGGTCAACTAAAAAGTTGCCGTTGTCATCTACCGGTACGCCACGTAAGCGGTTTCCGCCTAAGTCTTGTTTAATGTAGTCAACACTTGTGGTTAGGGTTGTTGAATCTGTTAAATCAAATAACAATCCACCTGTCAGCTCGGTATTTTTTGAGTCTGCATTGTTACGAAAGCTGTCTTGCTCTTCATAGTAACCACCCAATCTATAAGCCATTGTATCGCTTAAACCACCTGTCATATCAAGTGATGCACCACGGGTGTTGTAGTTACCTAAAGTAAGCTTTAGTTCGCGTTTTTGTGTGTAGCTTGGCTTTTTGGTTACGTAATTAATCATCCCACCAGGTTCGCCACCGCCATACAAAGCAGAGGCAGGCCCTTTTAATACTTCAACACGTTCAACATTAAATAACTGCGGTACACCAAAGCCCGAATATGGGTCGCCACGCACACCATCATAAAATACATTGGCGTCATCTCTAAAACCACGAAAAGTTACACCTGAGTAGCTGTATTCACTGACACCCGCAATTGAGCGGTATAAATCGGTAATGTCGCGCGCTGCTTGGTCAATAATAAGTTGCTCGGTTAATACCTGCGCAGATTGCGGAAGCTTAATAAGATCTAAATTAGTTTTGGTACCAATTTTACTTTCGGTTTCTAGGTAAAATTGCTGGGCACGGCCAGTTACTTCTATTTTTTCAATATCGTTATTTTGCTCGGCAAATGCCACATTAGAAAAAGCAGAAAAAGACGCAGCAATACTGAGCGCCAAATATTTTTGGTTAAACATATTGATCCAAAGAAGAGGTTTATAAAACACTGCGAATGATAACGACTATCATTAACATGTGCAATGTAAATAATTTCATATTCATCCTTATTTTTCGAATGAAGAGTTTTTGAGTAACACACTAAATTTGCAGCTCAGCATTAAAAAAATTAATTAGCATTACTGGAATACGAAATTGGTATAATATAACATACCTTTAATTGTAATTTAGTAAGATTATTAAATGATAAATAAACTGCCCGTCACAGTGTTATCAGGTTTTTGGGGGGCTGGTAAAACCACTGTACTTAGCCATATTCTTAATAACAGGCAAAGTAAAAAAGTGGCTGTTATAGTTAACGATATGAGCGATATAAATATTGATGCAGCCACTATTAAAAACGATGTATCGCTCAATCACAGTAACGAAAAGCTCGTTGAAATGAGCAACGGTTGTATTTGCTGCACCCTACGAGAAGACTTACTTGTTGAAGTGGGCAAACTTGCCAAAGATGGGCGTTTTGATTACCTCGTTATTGAATCAACCGGTATTTCTGAGCCATTACCTGTAGCCGAAACCTTCACATTTGCCGATGAAAATGGCGTATCACTGGGTGATATTGCCACCCTTGATACTATGGTAACGGTGGTTGATGCCGTTAACTTTTTAAACGACTACGAACAAGCAAATGATTTACAAGATACTGGCGAATCGTTAGGAGAAGACGACGAGCGAAGCGTAGCCGACCTACTTGTTGACCAAGTTGAATTTGCCGATGTAATCTTAATTAGTAAAACTGATTTAATTACAAACGATGAATTAAATAAACTCACTGCCATTTTAAATACGCTTAATACTCAAGCTAACATTATTCCTATTTCAGACGGCCATATTAATATTAACGAAGTGCTAAACACCGGTTTATTTAATTTTGAACGTGCCCAACAAGCACCGGGGTGGCTTAAAGAAATGCGTGGTGAACATATTCCCGAGACTGAAGAGTATGGTATTAGCAGCTTTAATTACACTGCGCGCCGCCCATTTGACCCAGAAAAGTTTTATAACTTTCTTCATAGCACCGAACAATTTGGCAAACTTATTCGCTCAAAAGGGTATTTTTGGTTAGCAACACGCCCTTTATTTTGCGCGCAGTGGAGCCAAGCAGGCGGTATAGCTCATTACGGATTTGCTGGTATGTTTTTTAAAGCCATCCCCCAAAAAGACTGGCCTACAGAGCCTGAACTGCTTGCTGACATAAATAATAAATGGGTAGAACCCTTTGGTGACATGCGCCAAGAGCTTGTGTTTATTGGTCAATCATTAAATAAACAAGCGATGATTAAAGCGCTTGATGACTGCCTACTACCAGAAGATGCGGTACTTAAGGGTAAGGACTTTTGGAGAACCTATAACGACCCGTTTCCTATTTGGGAGGAAGAGTAATGAATGCCCTAGCCCCAATAACTGCGCAAATAAAGCCTGCGGAACCGCTGTACCGAAAAGCAGCTAAAGAGTGTGACGCCGATGTATTGCCACAAATTTATAACCAAGAGACTAACATTGTTATTTGGCAAAGAGACCTTGAGCAAACATTTACAAATGCAGTTAATACTCTCATTAGCGCAAATGCTTTAAAGCCACTAGAACTTGCGGTATCGCCCGATGATGCGTTTGATCAATTAATAAAAACGCTTAAGCCAGAAGATAATAACCGCGATGAAGTTAAAGCGCTGTGTGAAGATATCGCACTGTTGGTTGAAATGTTTTGCTGCCTGTTTGATTTAAAACGCGCCGGTTTAAGGCTAAAAATATTAGATAAACCCATGTGCCCGCGTTTTCATGTAGACAAAATTCCGTGCCGGCTAGTTACTACCTATCAAGGTGTTGCTACGCAGTGGTTAAATCACAGCGATGTAAACCGCTCAAAGCTAGGTACTGGTAATTTAGGTAAACCCGATGAAGAGTCTGGCTTATTTAAAAGCCTAAATAATATTAATCAACTCAAGCAAGGTGATGTTGCCCTGCTTAAAGGCGAGTACTGGGATGAAAACGAAGGTGCGGGGCTTGTACATCGCTCACCCCCGGTGGCTGAAAACGAGCAACGCTTATTACTTACGCTCGATTTTATCTAAAATTTGTTGTGGTGATAAACGCTAAGCTAATGCGCGTTTATCACCCTAGCGATTACTTCGTACAAACCTTGTGTGCTTACAGGTTTAGATACAAAGTCATCCATACCTACACTTAAACAGCGCTGTTTATCATCTTCGTAGGCATTAGCGGTAATTGCAATAATGGGCACATGTGCCTTAGTGTTTACTTCGTTAGCACGTATGGTTTGGGTACATTCGTAACCATCCATATTTGGCATTTGGCAATCCATTAAAATTAAGTCAAAGGTGTTACCCTTAAGCACTTTTAACGCTTCAATTCCATCGTTAGCCATTGTAAGTTGTATATGAGTTGGCTCTAACATTTTTGCAATTACTTGGCGGTTTATGGGGTTGTCTTCTACCAATAGTAATTTTTTGCTACCAAGATCAGGTACTGATTGCGACTTTACTGCGGCTGTGGGCTCTATAAACTCAGCTTTAGGCGCATTAATGTAAAACTTGAGCATGCTGCCTTTACCGGGTGCACTATTTAAAGATATTTCACCCTGCATTTTTTTAATTAACCCTTGGCTAATGGCCAAACCTAGCCCGGTACCGCCATATTTACGCGCAACACCTACATCAGCTTGAGTAAACTCACTAAACAATAACGATTGCTGATCTTTTTCTATGCCAATGCCGCTATCAGACACACTCACAAATAATTGCTGGCCACTGTAATCAAACGATAAACGCACAAACCCGCGCTCAGTAAACTTATACGCGTTAGATAATAAATTAATAATAACTTGGCTTAAGCGTAAATCATCTACGTTAATACAATCTGGCAAGGTGTTACTACACTGAACTATAAACTGCACATCGTCAGAGCTTACAATGGGTGAAAACAACGATTTAATATTTTCGATAAACGGCGCTAAGTTTGTTGGGCGCGGGCTAATTTGCATTGCATTAGCCTCAATTTTAGAAAAATCTAAAATATCGTTTAAGATTTTTAATAAGTTTTGAGCACTTTTTTGTTGCGTATCTAAAAGATCTCTTTGCTCGTCGGTTAACGAACTATCACGCAGCAATACTTCACCCATGCCCAAAATACCGTTCATTGGGGTGCGTAGTTCATGACTCATATTTGCTAAAAACTGCGATTTAGCCACATTAGCTAAATTAGCACGCTCTACTGCTTGCTTAAGCTTGTTAGTTTGCTCAGCAACTTGTTTTTCTAGCTGCTGGTTAAACTCACTGAGTTGTTTGTTTAGGTCTTGGTTTTTTATATTTGACGCTTGCAGGTTTTCAATTGAATGCTGCAGCGCAGTGGCTAGCATTTCAAACTGCTGTTGTAGTTGCAATACTTCTTGCCAACTTGAATCTGTATTAAAAGTATGTTTTTTTGATTTATTAAAGCTTTGCATTAAATTAGTTAAACCACTAATTGGCTGCACTAATAAGTTTGCAAGTTGGCGTACAAACAGCACCACCATAATAATTAGCATAGCGCCTAGCAAAATACTTGGCAGCCATGCTTTAGCTACAGCCATACTCAAATGTTTACGATTATAAAAAGTGATTACTTGCCATTTACTCTGCGGATTAACATATCTAGAACTATGGTAAACCTCATTATTATTGGAGCGAAATAAATTTTTATCGCCCATATTACGCGCATTAAAACCATCTTCGTTAAAGTCGGTTAATATTTTAAACTGCTCAAGGGAGCTAAAAACCACTTTTTGCTTATCATCCAGTACAACTAATTCGCCAGTATTTTCAAATAAATTAGGAATAAACTGCTCTAATCGTCCAAGCTTTAACGACCCCTCTACTACGCCGAAAAACTCACCATCACGATAAATAGGTGCCGACAGCGCAACAATGGCTTCATTGCCAGGCCCTCGACCTTGAAACACACCACCGCTATAACCGAGAGGATATTGCTTAGCCTGATTAAAGTACTCGCGATCAGTGACATTACGCTGCGCCTTAGTTAACCCCGCTATAAGGTTATTAGGCGACGTTATTTCGACGTAGCCGCTAGGGTTTGCATACAAGCTTGTAGCAAACCCTGGAAATAGATTCATTAGCCTTTTTAACTGCTGCTCACTATCTGTGCCCGCGCTTATGGCGTCGCTACTCATTACAATGGCATTTTTATGAAACGTTAAATAATCACTTAATTGAGTGCTTATATATTTGGCTTTTTCTTCGAGTTGGGCGTCTACCTCATACTCTAACCGAGAGTGGTGATCGTTCACTAAAATTACACTGGTAAGCAGTATAACCAATATAATAATAACGCTTACAACATAGCTAAGAATGCGAGCAAGAGGCCTGCCCTGATAGGCACGGCTGGCGTGGGGTACAAATACACTAAATAAATCAACTAAAGCTAAGCTAATTAACGCATTTATGAGGTACTTTGATATTGCAACAACTAGCGTTAACCATGGCAGACCAATAAGAAACTGCCCTATTCCCCAAATTATAGGTAAACCAACTAACAGCCAAAAAACAGTACCAAGAGGGAGTATGGGTTTAGAGCGGCGTAAACAAAAAGTGTAAAGCCAAAAAAGCTCGAGTAAATAAACAATACTCGGCCAGCAATGCCCCCACCTATAAAGTAAAAAGCCAGATACAATCGCAAGGCTTAAGCACGCATAACGCAGCCCAATAAACACTAAGCTACATAATACAAATACTTGCCCAAATAAAAACTCAGAACTGTCGAAAAAATGTAACGGCGAGAGGTTAACTAAACCCCCTAGCAGCCCTAATAAAACAGCGAGTGTCCACTTACTTCTTTGAGGCATTACTTCAACCCTAGAGTACTTTGTTAACACGCAGTGTTAAATTAATATAATTGCTACATTATTGCGTACAAGTTAAAAGTTGTCTAGCGAGAAAAGGAGCTGGAAACTATTAGGTATTATGGATTAATTTAGTGAAAAAATATAAATATTAAGGAGTTAGCGATATACACCCAATGTTGCTTGGAGTATAAGTTGGCATAGAGTTGAATCATAAAATGGCATAAAGTGACTGGTTTTCTTAAATTAAAAGCTCCTGATACCAAAGCCAGTTTTTTAATGCTAAAAAATTCCGATTAATTTAGTAGAAATAGATATTTCTCATTAAGACTTAAACACTGTTAAGTTTCAATTTTTGATGGTGAAGAAAATGATTGGATAAATTTTATGGGATATCTATGTCGATGACATGACGTACCGATTCGCAACAAACGATTATATTAGCACATCAAGAATAGTGGAAATATCACCTCAGAACCAGCTAATCAAAACTGTCAGTGGTAGCCTTTATCAAGTTATTGGAAAAGGCAAAAAGCCGAAGTGCAAATATGAGTGAGCCATTTAACAATTTGGTTAATGCTAAATTATGTCATCTTATGCTTCTGGTTTATGCAATCTTTTAGTACAAATATGTCAACTTATACTTCAAACAACACCCAAATGAGGAATTTGGGTGGCAGTCTTACCAGCCACATCTCGGCACACACGTCACAAACTGTGGCTGCTCCCTTCCGGGCCTGACCAGGTTCGCCTGCTAGTGTTGCGAGAGGACCAATAAGACTACCATTGAGGGCCTTGGTTGGCGCGGGAAGGATTATCTCTACTTTTGCTCTGTTATTCAAGGGATAATCTAAAAAGAAAGTGCGATTGCATACTTCATATACAATCGCGACGTATTTAGCTGTTTTAGTGCGTATTAATTGTTCTCTAACTGCGCTTTTATATTACGAAGTGCTGCTTTTACTTTTTTCATGTTTTCTGGACCCATACGTAAAAGCTGTTTTTGCGCAGCAGGTAATTGCTCCCACTCCGAAAACGCATACTGATACGTCACTGAATCGCGAAGTAACGGCAAGTCACCTTCAGGCTCTGGCGTATCAAGTAATAAATCGATTGCATCGGCTAGCGTTTGATTAAACTCATCATCTCCATAACCAATTTCACTGTATGCATTATTTATAAGTGGCTTGTACTCTTCGTACATGCGAACGGCTTGCGCTGCACTCATACTGGTAAATATTTTCACATACGGGGTATAACGCTCGTAGCTGTTAGGGTTAATTGTGAGGATATCCCCTTCATTAACGCTAAATTTCTCTTCTGGCTGTACAACAGGCGTGTGCTTTTTAGCTACCTTACCTTTAGCTAGGTTATCTACAAATACAACACCACGGCGAATTACATCGTCGGTCACCATTAGGCTCATTACTGAGTCGCTTAGGTACTCATCCATTTTAGCAACCACAACTGCATCACTTTCGTTAAGTGTTGGTAGTGGCTCTACTTCAGGCTCCGGCTCGCTCGGGCTTTGTACTGGTACTTCAAGCTCGGCTGGTTTTTCTGGCATTACAGATGGCGCGTCTACCACTGGGTCGTTCTCGGGTTTAAGCTCCATCATAGGTTGCTCTTTAACTGCGGGCTCTACCTCAGTGCGTGTTTCTTGCTCGTCACTTGGTGTGAGCAATACGAAGGCAGCCGCACATGCTACGACTATTAAAATAATAACGGCGAAAAGAATATTGTTATTAGGTGGACGTTTTTGAACATCTGATGCTTCTGGTTTATCTGACATACGAACTCCATAAAAATTAAAATGCGATATCACTTAGAGTACGCTAAGTGGATTAAATTCATTCTTACACAAATACTATGACATTTTATAATACGGCAATTATAGCAAAGTAAGTTACCTACTAAATTGGGTGATTAAATAATGTAATAAGCATTAGGGCAGTTATCCTTTGATTCTTCTAGCTTAAAGACTTACAGTTAATAAATAAAGTAAAGACGTAGAACAGTTTAACCACCAATATGAAAATCAAGCAAGTTGATCCACAAAAACCTAAAACTGCCTTATTACTTACAGGTGGTGGCGCACGAGCTGCTTATCAAGTCGGTGTGCTAAAAGCGCTAGCTCATAGTATGCCTCGTACTGCTCCATTGCCATTTAGAGTAATAAATGGCACCTCCGCTGGCGCTATTAACTCTGCTGCATTGGCATGTTACGCTTCTTGTGCGCATTTGGCTGTACGAAAGCTCGAATCAGTTTGGAAAAACTTTTCAACCTCTATGGTCTATAAAAGTGACTTTTTAAGCGTGTTTGGTCATATTGCTCGCAATATCTTAACGAGCTTTCAGTCAGAGCATATTAACCACCCACCAGCGAGCTTACTAAATAACCGCCCTCTGCGTAGTTTATTAAACGAGATTTTAGATTTACACCGCATTGAGCGCAATTTACACCGTAATTATTTAGATGCGCTGTCTATTACAGCCTCAAGTTATACAACGGGTGACTCGGTTGCATTTTTTCAATCTAATACGCAAACATCGTGGCAACGTGCTAAACGCGAAGGCCGCGCAACTCGTATTAATGTTGAGCACTTAATGGCATCAAGTGCCATTCCTATGGTGTTTCCAAGTGTAAATATTTATAACCATTACTTTGGTGATGGCTCTATACATCAACTTTCTCCGCTGAGTCCGTCGATTCATTTAGGCGCTGAAAAAATATTTATTATTGGGGTCGATCAACCTAAAGAATTACACCCGCCGGGTTATTCGCCACATTATCCTGGACTCTCTGCTGTTGCGGGGCATTTACTAGACAGTGTATTTACCGACACTATGCAATCGGATTTAGAGCGTTTGGCTCGTGTTAACCGAACATTAGGGCTATTACCCGCGCGTGACAAACATCAAGAACTTAAACAAATAGATACCTTTGTAATTAACCCATCGCAAAACTTTAATGCTATTGCAGCGCAGTATTACGACGATATGCCTTGGGCTATTAAAGTATTGCTACGTACCATAGGTGTTAAAAAACATTCGCAATCGAGCTTAACCAGTTATCTATTGTTTGAAAAACGCTACACCCAGCATTTAATGCAAATTGGTTATGAAGACGGTATGAAAAAATTATCGGAGATACGCAAGTTTTTAGAACTAGATTAAGCTCAAACAGAAACGTTATTCTATTCCGTCGAGCAGGTAGTGCTCTACCCGCTCAACACGCCTTGGTTTACCTTGTAACACTAAAACGTCATTAGCCAATAAGGTTGTTTGTGCTGATGGCGTGTCTATTTCGGCTCCTTCTCTGCGCAGCGCTTTTACCAGTACCCGACGCTTTTCTAAATTTAGATTTTCGATTGTTTTATTAACTGCATAAGCTTTATCAGGCAGAGCAACCACATGTAAGTACTCTAACCGGTCACTTGATGTATCTTCGTTATCTTTAAAATAGCCTGCATAAAAGCTTTGCATTAACGGATAACGATTACGACGCTCTTTACTTACTCTTCGCACAATACGCGTCATCGGTACGCCCGACATAGACAACACATGCGACACGAGCATTAAGCTTGCCTCTAACGACTCAGGTACTACTTCGGTTACACCTAGCTCTTTTAAATAATCTAGCTGGCTATCGTCACGGGTACGAATGAGTATTTTAACATTGGGTGCTATTTGCTTTATGGCATCAATAACAACCTGTGCATGATCAAACTCTGTAAAAGTAATAATAACCAAGCGAGCTCGCTCTACTCCTGCGCACTTTAAAATATCTTTTTGTTTAACATAGCCAAATATGACAGGCTCACCCGCCGCTTTGCCTTCTTGTACTAAAATTGGGTTACTTTCAATCGCAACATAGTCTATTGCTTCGGGCTTTAAAAAACGCGCTATAGTTTGCCCAACTCGCGAAAAACCACAAATAACAACATGGTCACTATAAAGCGTACTACTTTGTGGCTCACTCTCGAGCGCCAAACTTGGGCGATCGAGTATGCCTAAACGCTTTAAAATAAATGGCGTTTTATCAATCAAAAATGGGGTAAATGCCATTGAAAGCACACCAAGGGCAATTAAAAATGAAGCTTGCTCTGAATTTAATAATTGATGCTGGCCAGCAAGTGCAATAAGTACGAAGCCAAACTCCCCCATTTGCCACAGCATAATGCCACAGGCGAGTGAATCTTGGTTTCGCTCATGCATTAGCCGCGCGCTAAAGGCTACCACTGCAATTTTTAACACCAGTAAACCCAGCAAGGCGCCAATAATTATTACGATATGCCCCAGTACAAATAAAATATCTAGCTGCATACCTACAGTAACAAAAAATAGCCCCATTAAAATATCGCGAAATGGGCGTATATCGGCCTCTAACTGATGCCTGTAATGGCTCTCACCTAACATCATTCCGGCTAAAAAAGCACCTAGCGCCATAGACAAGCCAAACATATACGTTAAAAAGCCTGCAAACAACGCGACTAATATGGTGGTAAGTACAAATAACTCATCGGTTCGTACTTGCGCTATTTCTTTAAACACAATGGGCAATACCCATTTACCAATTGCCCAAAGAAGCACACATACAAATGCGCCTTTACTTAGGGCAAACGCTAAAGCCCAGCCAATACTTTGAGAGTCACTTGATGCAAATAAAGGAAGTATTATTAATAGAGGAACAACAGCAATATCTTGAAAAAGTAGAACACCAACGGCTAATTGCCCACGGCGCTGATTAAGCTCACCCGTTTCTTTTAATAGCTTAACTACTACAGCGGTTGAAGAAAGCGCCATAATTGTGCCGATGGTAAAACTGGTGAGTAATGAAAAGTTTAAGCAATATAGAATAATAATGAAGAGTAAACTGGTTATACCTACTTGTAATGAGCCCAAACCAAATACTAGGTTTCGCATTGCCATTAGTCGAGAAATAGAAAATTCTAGCCCTAAACTAAATAACAAAAACACAATACCCAATTCAGCTACAAACTCTATTTCGTGAGATTGTGCAAGCCAGCCAATACCATGACTACCGGCTAAAACCCCCGTTGCTAGGTACGCTAAAATAGGCGGCAAGCCAATGCGCTTAAAAAACCACACAAAAAGAACTGCCGCGACTAATAAGCCAAAAATTTGAGCATTAATACTTTGCAAATGCAGCCTCGCGTTTAAATTAAACTAGTAGCTTGTAAGTAAATATAACAACCATATGTTTTTCATGCAATTTTAAAATATGGCACAAAAATAGCTTAGTTATTGCAAAGTAACACCCTCGGGGGAGAATTTAATGGAAAACGTCCATATTTTGACGCAGCGTGTGTCTGGTCGCGGTGATTTTTTGCCGTTTTCGGCTGAACACTCACCTACAAATGAAATAACTGAAACGCATGAACTCGTCGCAGAGCTACAAACAAGCTTAGTGATCGAGGATGTTCTGGCTATTTACGCTAAATTTGCAAAACAATTGCTCAATTTTTCTGGATTGCAGTTTCAATCAACTTTAGGTACTGCTCAAACATCACAAAGTGATACAAATAGTACACCCTATATTTTTGATTTAGCGATTAATAAAGACCACTTAGGGCAGCTAATTTATTTTAGTAAATTCCCACTTGGTCACGCAATTGAGAAAAAATTACATACATTACATAGTGCGCTGGTTTATCCACTTCGTAATGCGATGATGTATAGCCGCGTACTAAAGCTTGCCACAAAGGATGCGTTAACCGGTTTAAATAATCGTAGTCAATTTAATGACTTTTTACTTCAAAAGCTTGAAAACTGTCGCCGTTATCAACGCCCATTTAGTTTAATGTTGCTTGACTTAGATAACTTTAAACAAGTTAACGACAACTTCGGCCATAAAATTGGTGACGATACACTTAAAGAATTTTCAAAAGTACTGTGTAGCAGTATACGCGGCACTGATTCGGTATTTAGATTTGGTGGTGATGAGTTTGCTTTACTTATTGAAGACCCTGAGTTTACAACTAATAAAGTGATTGCTGAGCGTATAATGTGCTTAGTAAGAAAATCGCCATTAATGTCTAAGTATAAAGTAACAACCAGTATTGGTTTTACTTTAGCTAACAGCCAAGATTGCGAAACTGAGATATTTGCTCGAGCCGATAAAGGTTTATACAAAGCAAAGGCATCAGGTAGAAACTGCGCAAAAGCATATTAGCCTTTACTTAACTGCATTAAATAAAAAAGCCTAGCTTCCCCCGCTAGGCTTTGCACATACCAATTTATAAATAAACAACGCAGCACAAAAACCAAAAAAGAACCCGCTAATTAAATTAAGTAATGCAGTAATAGTCGCAAGCGGTGTAAATAATACTAAAAGCAGTGGCAGACTCACGCCTAAAATAAAAAACAATCCACCTTTACCTAACCAATAAGCTAATAAAAGTACTGCAGATGCAATCCCACCAGCGACTGCATAACCTAACGTAACTATATTTAACTCAAGTAAAACATTAGCGATAACAGCAATAAGCGCTGTTATTAGCATACCCATTGGCGCTTTTTTTACTAACGATAAGCCAACATGCGGCTGTTTACTCATTTATTTACACTCCCAAAAAATACCATTTTCATCAACATGCTTAGCACTTATAAAATAACCAACCACTTGAACTAATTCATCATTATAAAAAATAAGTGGCACACTGGCGCGTAGCCACGGCGCTATTTTTGCATCTTTAAACCAATGCTTAACTGTATTACTACCAGGCTTTTTAAGTGGTTTAATACGTGCGCTATTGCAATTAAAGCGCACTATTACTTGCTCATTTGAGTGTGGAGGTCTTACTCCAAAACCAATGCTTTTAATTAATAAGCGCCCGTCTGCAAGTTTTAGCTGCGAATGATTTAGCTCAATGTCTGTTAATACTTCACTTGGTGTTACAAAATACAAATAACCTTGATGACGACGTATTTGCCCATAGAGCAAATCAATACGCATTTGCGCGTCGTTTTTTGCGCACATTGCTTGATTAATAATTTGCTCAAGCTGCTTTTGCGATGGCATGACCTGTGTAAATAATGTAAGCCACGCACGTACTATATTTGCAATACGCGCTGAGCTGTATTCGCTTATTTGGCTAATGCACAGTGCTTGGTACTCGTTAATACACTTATTTAAATCAAGCTGAGTGTACTCATCAAGTAGTGTCTGCTGTTGTTGTAGTAGCTCAATACTTCGTGCTGTACATTGTTCAAACCCAGTAAAACGCTCGGCTAACACAGGTACTATTTTTGAGCGTAAAAAGTTACGGTCAAAACTTTCATCTGTATTTGAGTCATCAGTTATGTGGTTAATACTAAAGCGCGCCGCAAACGCTTCTATATCGCTTCGCTTTACGTTTAACAATGGCCTAAAACATACACGGCCACTTTGCAGCAAACGCACTTGGTGCATGGCGCCAAGCCCTTTCAAACCCGAGCCACGCTTTAAGCGCAGTAAAAACGTTTCTACTTGGTCGTTTAAATGTTGGCCCAATAAAACAATGCTGCCTTGTGGGCTTAGCTCATCAAGTGCTTTGTAACGTGCATCGCGAGCTTGGGCTTCAAGGCTCGTACGCGACTGCTGCTCAATTACAACTTTTGCGACTTTAAAAGGCACATCAAGCTCAATACATACATTTTTGCAAAAGCGTTGCCAGTCATCGGCATACTGGCTCAAGCCATGGTGAACATAAATAGCCGATACATCAATTGCAGGGTTATCGGCTCTTAAAGCACGCATTAAATGCAGCAACACCACAGAATCAACACCACCAGAAAGCGCCACAGTAAAAACAGTGTTACCTTGCTCAATATAGCTATTTAGTGATTTTTTTAATTGCTGATAAATTGCTGTTGTATGCATATGGCCGCACTTTTATATAAAAACTCTGAACATTTTAAAGCAAAAAAGCCGCATAAGCGGCTTTTTTTAACAATTAATGTGTTTAGCAATAACCAAACGACATTAAACGTTTGTAACGTTGATCAAGCATTTCTTCAAGCGTAAGTGCTTGTAAGTCTGCTAGGTCACGCTTAAGGCGTACTTTTAAGTTACGTGCCATAGCATCGTAATTACGATGTGCACCACCTAGTGGCTCATCAACTAAGTTGTTGATTAAGTCTAGCTCTTTAACGCGCTCTGCAGTTACACCCATTGCTTCTGCTGCAAGCGGTGCTTTGTCAGCGCTTTTCCAAAGAATAGACGCACAACCTTCAGGCGAAATTACAGAATAAGTGCTGTACTGCAACATGTTAACTCTGTCGCCAACACCAATCGCTAATGCACCACCTGAACCGCCTTCACCAATAACTGTACATATTGTCGGCACTTTAAGTGACGCCATTACTTTTAAGTTACGTGCGATTGCTTCAGATTGACCACGTTCTTCAGCGCCAACACCTGGGTATGCACCTGGTGTGTCAATAAAGGTCATGATTGGCATTTTAAAACGCTCAGCCATTTCCATTAAGCGTAATGCTTTACGGTAACCTTCTGGCTTTGGCATACCAAAGTTGCGTTTAATTTTTTCAGCAGTATCACGACCTTTTTGTTGGCCAATAACCATTACCGGTTCGCCATCTAAACGCGCAATGCCACCTAAAATAGCTGGATCGTTAGCAAAAGTACGATCGCCAGCAAACTCGTCAAATTCCGTGAAAATGCGCTCGATATAATCTCGAGTGTAAGGACGCAACGGATGACGTGCTAACTGTGATACTTGCCAAGCGCCTAAATTAGAAAAAATCTCCTGTTTTTGTTTGGCACTTTTTTCTTTTAATTTGCTGACTTCCTCTTCTAACTCAAGGTCTAATTCGCCAGCGCGGCTGATACTTTGTAATTCTTCAATTTTTGCTTCTAATTCTGCAATTGGAAGCTCAAAATCAAGATAATTGAGGCTCATGCTCTAAACTACCTAATTAGTTAAATTCTAGTTCTACATCTTGCGCAGCCATTAGTGATAACTTATGGATTAAGTCGTCACTTGGCGTAACACACCATTCGATCCCAAGAGTTAATTGCGCCAACGCATCTGGACGTTGGTAATAAACCTTGATCGGACACGTTCCCATTTTATAGGGTTCGAGTACTTTTTGTAATTTATCGAAGAAACCTGCCTCGATTTGCACCATGTTCAGCGTCATTTTAATCGCTTTAATACGCTTTTCACGCGCTTGAGCAATGGTGTTTATTTCTCTGGCGGTCATTGTAATACCACCGGAGAAGTTATCAAAGCTGACCTGTCCAGATATTACCAAGATATTGTTAACTTGGAGCATATCTTGGTACTTTTCAAACTCGTCTGAATACAAGCGTACATCAATCCGTGCACTCTTGTCATCTAAAGTTACTAAGGCCCAACGATTTCCTTTTTTATTAATTAATACTCTAGAAGCAATAACTAAACCAGCTGCCGTTGCAAACACATCACGATTAGTTGGCTGTAAATCAACTATTTTTCCGCTAGTGTAATGCCTAAGCTCACGGCGGTACTGATTTATTGGATGCCCAGTTAAATAAAGGCCTAGCGTCTCTTTTTCGCCATCTAACCACTCGTTATCAGTAAGCCCTGTGGCTTTAATAAAAGCTTGTTCAACTTCATCAGGCTCAGTGGCTAATAAACCAAATAAGTCACTTTGTCCTAATTGCTCAGCTTTGTTGTGTTGATCGGCCGCACGCATAGCATCTTTTAAACTGGCTAGTAATGTAGCACGCCCAGATTGGGTTTTCTCTGGTCCTAATTGATCCAAAGCACCTGCGTAAATTAATTTTTCAGTAACACGTTTATTTAAGCGTTTTAAATCAACACGGGCACAAAAATCAAATAAATCTTTAAATGGGCCGCCTTTTGCACGCGCTTCTAAAATTGCTTCAACCGGAGCCTCACCTACGCCTTTTATCGCGCCAATGCCGTAAACAATTTCACCTTCAAGGTTTACTGTAAACTTAAACTCACCTGCATTTACGTCTGGTGGTAATAAGGTGAGCTTCATGTTTTCACATTCATCCACCAAAATAACTATTTTGTCGGTGTTATCCATATCGGCCGACATTACAGCAGCCATAAACTCTGCAGGATGATGCGTTTTCATCCACAATGTTTGATACGATACGAGTGCGTAAGCTGCTGAGTGAGATTTGTTAAAACCGTAACCTGCGAACTTTTCTACCAAGTCGAAGATTTTTATCGCAAGCTCGCCGTCAATGCCGTTATTTCTTGCGCCATCTTCAAATGTTGAACGCTGCTTTGCCATTTCTTCGGGTTTTTTCTTACCCATTGCACGACGCAGCATGTCGGCGCCACCTAGCGTGTAACCTGCTAGTACTTGCGCAATTTGCATTACTTGTTCTTGATACAAAATAATGCCGTAGGTTGGATCAAGTATTGGTTTTAAGCTTTCGTGCTGATACTGCGCATCTGGGTATGAGATTTCTTCTCGGCCCAGTTTTCGGTCGATAAAGTTATCTACCATGCCTGATTGCAGTGGACCTGGTCGGAACAAGGCCACAAGTGCAATCATATCTTCAAAGCAGTCGGGCTTAAGGCGGCGTACTAAGTCTTTCATACCACGCGACTCTAGCTGGAATACAGCGGTCGTTTCGGCGCGAAGTAACAACTCAATACTTTTTTTATCATCCAGTGGAATGGTGTTTATATCAACGGGGTCTTTACCTTGGCGTTTCATGCGCACATTGGTCATATCGACCGCCCACTGCAATATAGTCAGTGTACGTAAACCCAAGAAATCGAACTTAACTAAGCCGGCTGTTTCTACATCGTTTTTATCAAACTGTGTTACAGGAAACTTACCTTCGTCATCGCAATAAAGTGCAGCGAAATCGGTAATAGTGGTTGGCGATATTACTACGCCACCCGCATGTTTACCGGCATTACGTGTACACCCTTCAAGGATGCGACACATGTCGATTAAGTCTTTTACCTCATTGTCGCCATCGTAGGCTTCTTGCAAGCGCGGTTCTACATCAAACGCTTTGGCAAGTGTCATACCGGGGTCACCCGGAATCAATTTTGAAATTCGATCAACAAACCCGTAAGGATGGCCAAGCACTCGCCCTACATCGCGTATTACCGCTTTTGCAGCCATGGTACCAAAGGTAATAATTTGCGAAACCGCATCCCGACCATACAAAGCCGACACGTGATCAATTACTTCGTCTCGTCTATCCATACAAAAATCGACGTCGAAATCGGGCATTGATACACGTTCAGGGTTTAAGAATCGCTCAAAGAGTAAGTCAAACTCAAGTGGATCAAGGTCGGTAATTTTAAGCGCGTACGCAACTAACGAACCCGCACCTGAACCACGACCAGGTCCAACTGGAATATTATTATCTTTACTCCACTGAATAAACTCCATTACGATTAAGAAGTAACCTGGGAATCCCATTTGGTTGATTACACCGAGCTCAATTGCAAGACGCTCATCGTATTCAACACGTTTTACTTTTCTATCTTCTTCGTCGGGGAATAAAAACTGTAGTCGTTCTTCAAGGCCGTCTTGTGACACTTTAACTAAAAAGTCTTCAATTTTAAGCGAGCCGGTTGGGTAATCAGGTAAAAAGTAAGTACCTAATTGCACAGTTACATTACAACGCTTAGCGATTTCTACGGTATTTTGTAGGGCTTCTGGAATATCGCTAAACAACTCAGCCATTTGCTCAGGTGTTTTTAGATATTGTTCTTCAGAGAACCGTTTAGGGCGGCGCTTATCATCGAGCGTGTAACCGTCAAAAATAGCAACACGAATTTCGTGCGCTTCAAAGTTTTCTGGCTTTAAAAACACCACTTCGTTGGTGGCTACAACCGGTATTTGCTCTTTAGCAGCAAGCTCTACCGCCATGTGCAAGTAATCTTCTTCAAGCGGTCGATTGGTGCGAACAAGCTCTAGGTAGTAGTTATCGCTAAAATGCTGCTTATAAAAACTAACAACCGATTCAATTACAGTCGAATTATTTTTTAATAATGCTTTACCTAAGTCACCGTCTTTAGCGCCTGAGAGAATAATTAAGCCTGCTTTTAGCTCAACTAACCACTCGCGGTCAATCACAGGGCGATGAAATACATGCCCACGCTGATAAGCTTTAGATATCAGCAAGGTAATATTTTTATAGCCGTCGTTGTCTTTGGCTAATATAGTTAAGCGGCTTGGCTCATCAGGAAACTCTGGGCTACGAACCCAAAAGTCAGCACCCACTATAGGTTTAATACCCGCATTATGCGTGGCGCCATAAAAACGCACTAAACCACAAAAGTTCATTTGATCAGTAATTGCAATGGCTGGCATTTGCAGCTCTTGCGCTTTTGCGACTATTGGCTTTGTTTTAGCAAGGCCATCAACCATCGAAAAGTCTGAATGAACTCTTAAATGAACAAAATCAGGAGCAGCCATGCTTAGCCCTCACCATTGGCTTGCGCCAAAACGCGCTGCACAGGTTTAAAGCTTTTACGATGCTCGTCAATTGCACCGTACTGTTCAAGCGCTGCAAAATGCGCTTTAGTGGGATACCCTTTGTGCCCTGCAAAACCATATTCTGGGTGGAGTTTATCAAGTTCAAGCATTTCGTCATCGCGTGCTACTTTAGCTAAAATAGACGCCGCTGAAATTTCGGCCACTAAGCTATCACCTTTAACAACAGCTTGTGCTGGCATAGTGAGTTTTGGCAATCGATTACCATCTATAAATACAAATTCAGGTTGTGTGCTTAATGCTTCTACTGCGCGAGTCATGGCAAGCATCGTTGCGTGCAGAATATTTAACTCATCAATTTCTGTTGGACTGCAGCGTCCATACGCGTAGCACAATGCTTTTTCTTTTATTTCAACTGCAAGTGCTTGGCGTTTTTTATCCGTTAATTTTTTAGAATCTGCTAAGCCTGCTATTGGTTTAGTGAGATCTAAAATGACGGCGGCAGTAACTACATCACCAACAAGCGGGCCGCGCCCTACTTCATCTACACCAGCAATTAAGGATACATTGGGTCTATCAATTTGCATTTATTAACTCCGCCACAGCATTGGCTGCTTGTTCACTGGCATTTAATCTAATTTTTTCGTGAATAGCTAAAAAGCGTGCTTTTAGCTCTTTGTTATCTGTGTCAAGCATAGGGGTAAGTGCGTTTGTTAAGTTAGTCACATTACACTCGGTTTGTAAAAACTCAGGCACTAGCTCTTCGTCAGCTAATAAATTAGGCAGCGAAAAGTACTTAATATTAAACGTAAATAAAGTTTTAAAAATCCAATAGCTCAAAGGCTTTATTTTATAGCCCACAACCATTGGCTTTTTATAAAGCATACCTTCAAGTGTTGCAGTGCCCGAGGCTAATAAAATAGCATCAGCAGCTTGCATCGCTAATTTAGATTGCCCATCTAGCAGGTTAACATTAAGGTTTGGCGCGGTAGCGTTTAATATATCACTAAACTGCGCTTTGCGTTTTTCGTTAACTAACGGCACCACAACTTTAAGGTTAGGGTTTTTAGCTTGCAACTCCGCGGCTGTTTTAATGTAAGTCTCGCTTAGCAAACCAACTTCAGAGCCTCGACTACCAGGTAGCAGCGCCAGTACTTTGTCATCAAGGCTTAAGCCGAGTTCTTCTCGTGCTTTAGTATCGTCGTGCTCAAGTGCTATGTCGTCAGCCAAGGTATGCCCCACAAATGTACATGGCACTTGGTGCTTATCGTAGAACTCTTTTTCAAATGGTAATAATGCTAACACTAAGTTAGTGGCTGCACTTATTGTATGAATGCGCTTTTCGCGCCACGCCCAAACAGACGGACTTACATACTGTACGGTTTTAATACCCGCATCTTTAAGTGGCTTTTCTACACGTAAGTTAAAATCCGGTGCATCTATACCTATAAATACATCAGGTGGGTTATCTACAAAATGCTGCACGAGTTGTTTACGTATTTTAAGCAAACGTGGTAAACGCCCTAGCACCTCAACAAGCCCCATAACCGAAAGCTCATCCATGTCGTAAAGTGTTTTACAGCCCTGCGCTTGCATTTTAGGTCCTGCTATTCCTTCAAAAATAGCGTCCGGAAAGTGTTTTTTAAGGGCTTTAATTAAGCCTTCACCTAAAATATCGCCCGACAGTTCACCTGCCACAATACCAATTCGTAGTTGTTTTTTATCTTTATTCATTTGATTTTATTTCACAAGTAAACCAGGCGTTCATGCTTGTTAGTTTACCGTGTTTTACTGTTTGGTTAAACGCTTTAAATAACTGGTTTTTTATTACCTAAGTTAAGGCTTTATGTTGTTTGTTTTTAATACTGATGTAGCATAGGAAATATATATTACGCTTTACTAATATGTATGTTGACAAAGATTGCACAAACGTAAATACTATTACAAACTTTCAGTAATTACTGAAAGTTCATTAAATTTTAACTTTGCCAATAAAATGTTGCCCTGTTAATCCGTCACTCTCAAGGAGCCAATAATGATAGATGAAACCTTTGTGGATCTATCGCGATTACAGTTTGCTGTTACCGCTCTCTTTCATTTCTTATTCGTACCGTTAACGATAGGTATGACCTGGATTTTAGTTATTATGGAATCGGTTTATGTTATGACCGGTCGCGAAATTTATCGTGATATGACTAAGTTTTGGGGAAAATTGTTTGGTATTAACTTTGCAATTGGTGTGGCAACAGGCCTTACCATGGAATTTGAGTTTGGTACTAACTGGTCTTATTACTCCCATTACGTAGGTGATGTTTTTGGGGCTCCCCTGGCTATTGAAGGTTTAATGGCATTCTTTTTAGAATCGACCTTTGTGGGTATGTTCTTTTTAGGCTGGGACAGGCTTTCTAAACGCCAACATTTAGGCGCGACCTTTTTAATGGCCATTGGTACTAACATGTCGGCGCTGTGGATTTTAATTGCCAACGGTTGGATGCAAAACCCAGTAGGCGCTGAATTTAACTATCAAACCATGCGCATGGAAATGACCAGTTTTGCAGAGCTTGTGTTTAACCCTGTAGCCCAAGTTAAGTTTATTCATACTGTATCGGCAGGTTATGTAGCAGCGTCTATGTTTGTGCTTGGTATTAGTAGCTGGTACATATTGAAGGGTCGTGATTTAGCATTTGCTAAACGCTCTTTTTCAGTCGCATCAGGCTTTGGTTTAGCGTCAATTTTGTGTGTAATTTTACTCGGTGACGAATCAGGCTACGAAGTAGGCGAAGTCCAAAAAGTAAAACTTGCCACAATTGAAGCTGAATGGCACACAGAAGAAGCTCCGGCTGCGTTTACCGCATTTGGTTTTCCTGATTCAGAAGAGCAAGTAACACATGCGGCGGTTAAAATACCTTACGCACTTGGGTTAATTGCTACGCGCTCACTAGATGAGCAAGTAACGGGTATTAACGACCTAGAAAAACAACATGAAGTACGTATTCGCAACGGTATGATTGCTTATGAATACCTTACAAAACTTAGAAACGGTGAAGATACGCCAGATAATATCGCCAAATTTAATACTCTAAAAGATGATTTAGGCTATGGCTTGCTACTTAAGCGCTACACACCTGATGTTGTAGATGCTACTGAAGAACAAATTCAAAAAGCTGTTAAAGACTCTTTTCCTAAAGTAGGCCCTATGTTTTGGTCATTTAGGATTATGGTTGCCTGTGGTGTGGCCATGCTAGGTGTATTTATATTGGCATTTTACTACAACGCACACCGCGTTATTGAGCAAAAACGCTGGTTGTTATGGGCTGCCGTATTGAGTATTCCACTACCTTGGATAGCGATTGAGTTTGGCTGGATTGTTGCCGAGTATGGTCGTCAACCTTGGGCTATATCTGAAATACTGCCGACCTTTTTAGCCACGTCGTCACTAACAGTAAACGATATTTTAATTAGCTTAACTGGGTTTATTGTTTTCTATACTGGTTTAGCCATTGTGGAAGGCTGGCTGATGATCCGCTTTGTTAAGCAAGGGCCAAGCTCGCTACATACTGGTAAGTATCATTTTGAATTACCAAGCAAAGCTGATAAAACTGAAGGAGAGCAATCATGATTTTTGATTATGAAACATTAAAAATGCTTTGGTGGTTGATCATTGGTGTGCTGCTTATTGGTTTTGCTATTACCGATGGTATGGATATGGGCGTTGCTATGTTGCTCCGCCTCGTTGGTAAAACAGATTCAGAGCGCCGCACAGTAATAAACACAATTGGCCCGCATTGGGATGGTAACCAAGTATGGTTTATAACTGCAGGCGGCGCGTTATTTGCGGCGTGGCCTATGGTTTATGCAGCTGCATTTTCGGGCTTTTACTTTGCCATGATGCTAGTACTCTTTGCTTTGTTTTTTAGACCACTTGGATTTGATTACCGCAGTAAAGTAGACTCAAAACGCTGGCGCAATAACTGGGATTGGGGCTTGCTTGCAGGCAGCGCGATTCCAGCATTAGTATTTGGTGTTGCGTTTGGTAATTTATTTTTAGGCGTACCGTTTAATATTGATAACCTTATGCGTGTAAGCTACCAAGGATCATTTTTTGGCTTGCTTAACCCATTTGGATTACTTGCAGGTTTAGTGAGTATTACCATGTTAGTTGCGCATGCGGGTATGTGGTTACAACTTAGAACAGCAAGTGTGGTCGCAGAGCGTTCGGGTCAATATGGTCGCTATTCTCTTATTGTGTTTATCGTGTTATTTGCTGCAGCTGGTTTTTGGGTGGCTAACTTAACGGGTTACCAAGTTGTATCTATGGCTGATACACAAAGTCATGCAGACCCTTTAGCTAAAGTAGTCACTACAGCGCAAGGTGCTTGGTTAAGTAATTACAGCACTCGTCCGTGGACAATGACCTTCCCTATTTTAGCCTTTGCAATGGCATTAAGTGCACTTGTGTTTTCAAAATTAAATAAACCTGCACTTGGACTTATTTCAACAAGCTTAATGTTAATTGGCGTAATTATGACGGCCGGTGTTTCTCTGTTCCCATTTATTATGCCATCAAGTAATAACCCTAATATTAGCTTAACAATTTGGGATGCGGTATCGAGCCATAAAACGCTCAATATAATGTTTGTTGCAGTGTGTATTTTTGTACCACTAATATTGTCCTACACCACTTGGTGTTACGTAAAAATGTGGCGCAGAGTAACGGTAGAAGAAATTGAAAACAACACTCATGGTAGCTACTAAGGAGACTAAACAATGTGGTATTTCGCTTGGATTTTAGGTGTACTTTTGGCCTGTACCTTAGGTGTAATAAATGTAATGTGGTACGAATTTCATCAAAATAAAAACAGCATTGCTGATGATGAACAAGCCATGCACGATTTATTAAATGATGCTAACAACACAAAAGATGACGACTAACCCCCGACCAGATCGCGCGCAGCAGCAATCACTGCGCGCTTTTTTAAAGCGTCAAAGTAAACCCGCTGCAGTGTGGTTAAAGTTAAGCATTGCACTGGGTACTTTTAACGCATTACTGATGATTGCAGGTGCTTATTTACTGGCTCAAGCTATTCATAATGCAATGTTTGAAGGTAATAATTTAGCCCAAGTCACTCATTTATTATGGCCCTTAGCAGGCATTATTTTATTGCGCGCGGTGTTTTTAGCGTTAAGTGAGCGCTTAAGTGCATTTGCTGCGCTTAAAATAAAATCGGCTATGCGCCAAACACTTCTCCATAAGCTCAGCTTACTTGGGCCTAGTTATATAGAACAACACGGCCAAGGCGCTACATTAAATACCCTGCATAATGGCGTTGAAGCACTTCACGACTATTATGCTAAATACTTGCCAGGTGCTGCTTACAGCGCGCTTATTCCGCTGGCAATATTGGTTGTTATTTTTCCGACAGATTATAAAGCTGGGCTGATATTTTTATTAACCGCCCCGCTCATTCCTTTTTTCATGATTTTGGTAGGCTCAAAAGCCGAAGCTTTAAACCAAAAACGCTGGAAGCAACTTGCCGTGCTAGGCAATTACTTTTTTGACCGCGTACAAGGTTTAACTCAACTCAAGCTATTTAATGCAACACGTACCGAGCTGAAACAAATAGCTAAAATTTCAGATGATTTTAGACACGCTACACTCGATGTTTTAAAAATCGCGTTTTTATCATCATTTGCACTTGAGTTTTTAGCTACCATTAGTGTGGCACTCGTTGCCGTAATTATTGGTTTTAGACTGTTTTTTGGTACTCTTGATTTTGCCACTGGCTTTGTAGTGCTACTTTTAGCGCCTGAATTTTATTTACCACTGCGCCAACTGGGTAGCCATTACCATGCACGCTTACAAGGCATTAGTGCAGCGGCCGATATGGTTGCGATTTTAAATGCACCACTGCCAAGTGACGAAAATGCGTTAGTGGCTACAAGCACGCCTGAAAACAATTTAACTTTAAATGCAATTAACTCCATGAGTATTACCGACCTTAATTTTATATATCCAGATAGTAACGAAGGCATTAATAATATAAATTTAACACTGCCAAATAAAGGCTTAATTGCAGTTGTGGGCAGTAGTGGATCAGGTAAAAGTACGTTGTTTGATTGCCTATTAGGGTTTCATCCTGAGGTGATTAACCACCTATCTATTAATGAGCAGAGTTTAAGTACAACCGATATTACTTACCTGCAAAATAACATTGCATGGATACCACAAAAAGCGACGCTGTTTTACGACACCATTGTTGCCAACATTAAATTGGCCAAACCAACTGCCACACAGCAAGAGCTTGAACATGCAGCAAAGCAAGCTGGTGTGCTTGAATTTATAAATACCCTACCAGATGGTTTTAACACCCAGATAGGTGAGCAAGGAGAGGGGCTTTCTGGCGGACAAAAGCAACGCATCGCACTGGCTCGCGCATTTATAAAGCAAGCACCAGTCTTAGTGCTTGATGAGCCTACAGCGCACCTTGATAGCCAAACAGAGCAGCTTATTCAAGATGCTATTAATGAATACGCTAAAAACAACTTAGTATTAGTCATTGCTCATCGACTAAATACCGTTAAACACGCTAGTAATATAATTGTTATGCACGATGGAAAGATAGCTGAGCAAGGTCACTTTGAGAAACTTGCAGCGCAAAATGGTGTATTTGCTAACTTATTAAAAACGGCTAAGGAAGGGGTGGCGCATGCATAATTTTATTCGCTTATTAAAGCTTTGTGCTCCTCATTACAAAGCAATGCTACTAGGCACATTTTTAGCGACGATTACGATATTAGCTAATGTGGGTTTATTGGCTATATCTGGCTGGTTTTTAGCATCAATGGCGGCTGCAGGTATTGCGGGCGTGCAAATGAACTACTTTACTCCAGCAGGTACGATTCGGTTTTTAGCAATCGTACGAACTGCATCGCGCTATGGAGAACGTTTGGTCACTCATAACGCCACGTTTTTATTACTAAGTGAAATACGTACCAATGTATTTGCAACGTTAAGTAAGCTTAACAACGTTGATTTAGCAATGAGCCGCAGCGCCGATTTAGTTAACCGATTACAAAACGATGTAGACGCACTCGACAAGTTTTATTTAAACGTTTTACTGCCTATGCTGGTCGCTCTTTTGAGTGTACCAATCATCATGTTGTTTATGTCGGCCTATAATGGCAACGTCGCCCTTATTTGCTTTACTGGCATTATACTTATTGGTGTGGTTATACCTGCCCTACTCAGCGCTAAGCTCACTAAAAACAGCCATAAAGAAACACAACTTAGTGCACAACTTCGCTCTGAGCTTTCAGATACACTCACAGGACTTAGAGAGCTTAGTATTTATCAAGCCCGTTCGCAGCAGCTTAATAAGTGCGATGAATTAAGCGAGCAGTATAATCAGCAATTATTTATTCGCCACAAAGCACTGGCAAACTCAGATGGGATGAGCTTGTTGGTTGTTCAATTAGCCATGCTTGCTAGCATAGCAACCATTGTCCCGCTGGTTTACGCCAACAGTATGGTAAATGTAGAACTTGCTATGTTAAGCCTATTTGTACTGGCAAGTTTTGAAAGCGTATTGCTACTACCTAACGCGTTTATAGAGCTTCCTAGTGTACTAAAAGCAGCAGAGCGATTATTTTCGCTTGAAGATAAAGCAGCTAACTCACAAGTTAAAGATACACATGTAGACGTTGATGAAAAATTTAGTGCGCAAAATAACACATTGGCACTTAACAATATCAGCTATCAATATGGTGAACAAATAGCACTAACTGATGTTAGCTTTGAGTTGATACCCCAGCAAAAAGTAGCGATTGTCGGTAGAAGCGGCAGCGGTAAAACCACGCTTGTAAATTTACTTACTGGTTTATGGCCTTTGCAACAAGGGAACATCACTCTAAATAATCAAAATAGTGTTGTTAATTTATATTCATTAAATAGCGATATACGCGCAAACGTTATAAATATACTCGCTCAGCAGCATCATATTTTTGATGGCACACTGAGTGAAAATTTGCGTTATGCCGCACCGAGTGCCACTAAAGAGCAATTGATTGAAGCGCTAACGTTAGCGCAATTAAGCCCATGGTTTAATGAACTAAAAGAAGGCTTGAAAACACGATTAGGCACTGGCGGACGTAACGTATCGCAAGGCCAATCTAGGCGTATAGCCATTGCGCAAGCATTACTTAAAAACCCTGCTATTTTAGTCCTTGATGAACCAACAGAAGGTCTCGATAATCAATCTAAGCAAGGGGTAATGCAAGCAATCATGCATGTTATGAATAACGCGAGTGTGCTCACAATTACGCACGATCCCGCTCTACTTGCTCAAATGGATAATGTTGTATGGTTAGAAGACGGTAAAGTAGTGGCTCAAGGCTCTCACAAAGAGCTCAGTAGCGCTTATCCAGATTATGTGGCACTAACTACCCGGTTTTAATACCTTTACTGATACATCAATAACGCCGACTTTAGGGTCGGCTATTTTTTTAAACATGCTTTTTGATAAATCAATAATACGACCTCGCACATACGGGCCTCTGTCATTTATTCTTACTGTGACTGATTTATTATTAGCTAGGTTGGTAACAATTACTTTAGTACCAAAATCGAATTCTAAATGGGCAGCCGTTGCAGCTTGTTGGCTAAAGCGCTCTCCGTTGGCAGTTGTCCTCCCGTGGTATTTATCTGCATAAAAAGATGCTTTGCCAACTTGTGTGATTTCCCCAGTAGATGATTTAACAATAGGCTGGCTACTACAAGCGGCTAAAGCTGAAGTAATAAAAAGAGTGACAACTAACTTAGGTAAACGCATAGGATGACTTTTATTATACAAATTAGATGCATACTAACTTGAGTTCGCTGAGTATTAACTGAATTGGGTCTAAACCATGGGCAATAAAAAACCACCTTCGATTTATCATCTAGGGTGGCTTTTTAAATACTTAAAGCAAACTCGCGAATTATCTTACGATGCCGCGCTCTGAGTTTTTAACAAAGTCGACCATCAATTTCACAGCAGGATACTTTGCGGCATCCTCACTAAGCGACTCAATAGCTTCTTCTGCACCTAAGCTTTTACGATAAAATGCTTTGTATGCTCGGCGTACAGCCATAATTTCATCACTTTCGAAACCACGACGCTTCATGCCTTCTTTATTGATAGCTGCAGGACCTGCAGGCATACCAATGGTAGTAACAAATGGTGGTACATCTTTGTTAACACCAGAATACATACCAATAAAGGCATGTGCACCAATTTTACAAAACTGATGAACACCCGAATTACCACCAAGGATAACCCAGTCACCAACATGTACATGGCCGGCTACACTTGCATTGTTAGCAAAAATTACGTTATCGCCAATTACCGCGTCATGTGCAACGTGGGTATAAGCCATAAACAAATTATTACTACCAATTTTAGTAACGCCTTGGTCTTGAATCGTTCCACGGTGAATTGTGGCACATTCACGGATAACGTTGTTATCACCCATGATCAATGTAGTTGGCTCGTTATTGTATTTTTTGTCTTGGCAGGCTTCGCCTACAGACGCAAATTGAAAAATATGATTGCCAGAGCCAATAGTTGACGGCCCTTTAACAACAACGTGAGACTCAATAATACAGTTATCACCGATAACAACATCATTGCCAATATAACTATACGGACCAACTGAGACATTGTTGCCTAGTTTAGCGCCAGGTTCGATTATTGCTGTAGAATGGATCACTATTAAAACTCTCTTCTAGCACACATAATTTCGGCACTACATACTACTTTGCCGTCGACTTTTGCTTCTGCAGAAAACTTCCAAATGTTGCGACGTTCTTTTAAAAACTCAACATGAAGATGCATTGTATCGCCTGGTATTACAGGTTGCTTAAAGCGCGCATTATCAACAGCTGCAAACAAATAAAGCTCATTTTCGCTGCGATTTTCAACCGTTTTAAAACCCAATAAACCCGTTGCTTGTGCCATCGCTTCTAAAATTAACACACCCGGAAAGATGGGCTGGTTTGGAAAGTGCCCAGTGAAAATAGGTTCGTTTATAGAAACATTTTTAATAGCATGTAAAGATTTACCTGGAGTAAAATCGATAACACGATCAATTAGTAGCATCGGGTAACGATGCGGTAATAAAGCTAAAATTTCTTGAATATCAAGGCTATTTAATTCGTTTGCCAAAATAGCATCCTTATTAGTGTTCAATATTATGACTTAGCCAATGCTTCAAGCGCTTTAAGACGAGACTTCATATCTGAAAGGTTACGCAAGTGAGCAATAGTTTTACGCCATTCTTTGTTTGTTGTATGGGGCATACCAGATGAGTAAATACCTGGTTCGGTGATTGATTTTGTCACCATACTCATGCCGGTAATTATAACACCATCACATACAGACATGTGACCATTAATTGCAACCATGCCACCAATTTGACAGTTCTTGCCAATGGTAACGCTTCCTGCAAGAACAGTGCAGCCCGCAATTGCGGTGCCTGAATTAACTTCAACGTTGTGCGCTATTTGACACTGATTATCGATAATAACATTGCTGTGAATGATGGTATTGTCCAGTGCACCACGATCAATTGTCGTACTAGCACCAATTTCAACTTTGTTGCCTATGATCACTGAACCAAGCTGAGGTATTTTAACCCACTGCCCGCGCTCATTTGCATAGCCAAATCCATCACTACCTACAACACTATTTGCTTGAAACAAACAATCTGAACCAATTTCAACATCGTGATAAATAGTCACACTAGGCCAAAGCTTAGTGCCTGAACCTATTTTAACACGTTCCCCGATAAAACTGTTCGGACCAATTTGCGCGTTGTCACCTATCACTGCATCAGCTTCAATGACTGCGTTAGCACCAATAGCGGCGCTATCACTAACAATCGCTGTTGAATGAACAGTTGCACTTGGATGAATACCCGTCGAGGCTGAGCGTGGTGTAGTATCCATAAATTGCGCTAATTTTGCGTAACTTACATACGGATTAGCAACAATAACTTTGCTACCACTAAAGTACTCTGCATCAGCTTGGCTTACTATTACAGCGCTGGCTTGAGTAGTCTCAAGTTGCGAGCGATATTTTGAGTTCGCTAAAAATGCAATATGCCCAGAATGGGCATTTGCAAGTGTCGCTATTTTTTTTATTTCTAAAGCGCCATCACCCTGAAGTTCGGCGCCTAGAAGTTCCGCAATTTGCGAAAGCGTATAATTTTGCATAGAGTGATTATTTCTTACTAACAGCGGCTACAACTTTAGATGAAAGATCAGTCACTTCTTTAGGGTTAAAGTAAATAGTAGTGTCCTTTACTTTAACTTCGTCGAAGTCGCCGTCTTTAGCAATCTCTTCAATTGTTTTGATGATTACACCTTGAACTTTTGCAAGCTCTTGGTTTTGACGCGCTTTGATTTCTTGCTCTAAAGGGCGACCCTGTTCAGCAAGATTTTTTTGCATGCCTTGAATTTTTTCACGTAAAGTATCTTTTTGAGCTTGGCTCATAGTGGTACTTTCACGTTTAAATTTTTCAGCTTCAAAACGAATATCGCCTTGTAACTTTTCAAGCTCTTGACGACGTTCAGCAAACTCAGTTTGTAAAGACTGTTCAATTTTAGCCATTTGAGGAATTTGCTTGTAGATTTCCTGCATATCAACAATACCTACTTTGTGTGCAAATGCATTCACAGAAGTACCCATCATTAAAGTTGCTAAAACTGCTACAGCTGTTGATTTAAATAATTTTTTCACAAAAAACTCCTTTAGAAAGTGTTACTAATGTTAAAGCTGATGGTTTTCGTATCGTCATCTTCTTCTTTTTGCAATGGATACGCAAAACTGATCAGCATTGGACCCATTGGAGAGATCCATTGTAATGAAAGACCGGTTGAAACCCTAAAGCGCATTGGGTCTGAATAGTCATCTAACTTAGCACGTTCATCAACGCCTAAGTTTTGATAGCGGTCTACGTTAAACTCAGTATCCCATACGTTTGCAGCATCAACAAAGAAGCTAGTACGTACAGAGCTGGTATTTTCTTCATCTAAGAATGGTGTAGGAACAATTAGCTCCATACCTGCCACTGCTTTAGCATTACCACCAATACGACCTTGTGGCACTAGAATATCAAATTCTGATGCGCCACCAATGCTACCGGTTGTAGTACCGTCTGCACCTGGCGTACCCGGAATAGACTGCGGTATACGTGATACAGCACGTGGTAATATTGTATTACGGTCAAAGCCACGGAGTTCCATTTCAGTTATACGGAAGTACTCTTGGAATGGAAGTGTTTGCTCATACCCGTTTGTAGAACCATAACCATTACCATAACCAAGTGCTGCACGCGTTGAGAATACCCAACGGTGGTCATTTGATATAGGCCAGTAAAAACGCGAATCGTAATTCAGTTTAAAGTACTGAAGATCTGAGTTAGGCGTTGTGGCTGTTAAGTTTAGAGTTTGACGCGAACCCGCTGTTGGGAATAAACCACGGTTAACAGTAATACGCGACCAACCTACACTCAGCTCGTACTTAGTAAAATCAAAGCCTGCATCTGGGTTATCTGGATCTAAGAATGTTTCACGAAGTACACGCGTTTGCTCGTACTCTGCAATATCCGAAAGCTCTTCTTTAATCCAACGAGCGCCAAAGTTAACACGATTTACAGCATCAATTGGAAAACCAATATTTGTGCCTAAACCATAACTTTTCGATTTATATTCAACAAGACTAAATTTACTTGCATCGTAGTTTCTGTAAAAGATGCTACTGCCTTGCGATACACCATCTGGCGTAAAGTACGGGTCTGTGTACGATAAGCTTAAGCTTTCAGAACCTGTAGACGTATTAAGGTTTAAGCCAATTTGGTTACCTGTGCCTAAAAAGTTAGATTCTGTTACACCAATATTAAACTGCAGACCTAAGTAAGAGCCATAAGCAAGACCAGCATTAAAGCTACCTGCTGATTGCTCTTTTACAGTAAAGTCTACGTCAACTTGGTCATCCACACCCGGTACAGGCACTACGTTAAAATCAACAGTTTCCATGTAAGGTAGGCGTTGAATTTGCAGTTTTGAACGCTCAAGGTTTTGATTAGATAACCATGCGCCTTCAAGTTGTGTCATTTCACGACGAAGTACTTCATCTGCCGTATTTTGGTTACCGCCAACAATAATACGACGAACGTATACACGCTTACCTGGATTAACCGATAGTGTTAGTTGTACTTCTTGCTTTTCGTCGTCAATTTCTGGAATTGTACGCACTTCAGCATTAGCGTAGCCAAAACGTGCTAAGTAGCTTTTAATAAATTCTTCTGACGAAGTAACGACTGAGCCATTGTAAAGCTCACCCGCTCTAAGTGGGATAACACTTTTAATTAAGTCTTCACGGCCAAGCAAGTCACCAATAAAGTCAAAGCCTTTAACGGTATATTTTACGCCTTCGGTTAAGTTAGCTGTAACGTAAACTGATTCACGTTCAGGGCTCACTGATACTTGCGTTGAATCGATATTAAAACGTAGGTAACCACGGTCTAAATAATAACTACGAATTTTTTCTAAATCGCCTTCAATGGTTTGCTTTTGGTAGCGATCGCTACCCATAAACTGCCACCAAGGTAAATCTTGCTGCGATTCAGCAAGTTTAAGAAGCTCTTCATTAGAAAAAAGTTCATTACCCACTAAGTTAATTTGTCGGATAGAAGCTGCATCACCTTCATCAAACTCTAATTTAAGTTTAACGCGGTTACGAGGCAACTTAGTAATACTGATATCTACTTTAGCGTTGTATTTACCAATACTGTGGAAAAACTCAACTAAGCCCTTTTCGATACTATCGATAACGGTTTTATCAAGTGGTTCACCTTGGCGAATATCTTGCTGATCAAGAGACTCATTAAGCTGCTCGTCTTTAATGTCTTTATTGCCTTCAAACTCAATGAAGCTGATGGTAGGACGTTCCGTTACTTTAAAAATAACGTTGTTGCCATCACGAAGGGCTTTTATGTTATCAAAGTGCCCAGAACGATAAAGTGACTTTATTGTTTTTGAAATCGTATAGTCATCAACATTATCGCCTACGTTAATAGGAATATGTGTTAGCGCTGCACCAAGTGCTACACGCTGTAAACCTTCAACTTTCAGGTCTTCAACAATAAAGGAGTTTTGGCCTAGGGCTGCAAAACTTGCACCCAATAAACTTGTTACTGCCAAATGTTTTTTTATAGCCATTTTATTATCTTTATCCTTTACAACTGTATTACCGCATAACACCCTACTAAAGTGGTGCTTTACAATCGTGTTCTAATTAGTAATTTGCCACGCTGTAAAACTACAAACGCGATACATCATTGAACAAAGCGAAACATGTTAGAAAAATGAGCAACAAGGCGCCCACTTTAAAACCAAACTCTTGTGTCTTTTCAGAGACCGGCTTTTTACGAAAAAGTTCAATTATGTAATACATTAAGTGTCCACCATCAAGTACTGGTAAGGGTAATAAATTAAATACACCCAAGTTAACGCTTATTAAGGCTAAAAAGCTTAAAAAGGCCACTAACCCATAGCTTACGCTAGTTCCAGCGCCTACTGCAATGCCCACAGGGCCACTTAAATTCTTAACCGAAACCTGGCCTGTAATTAAATTACCAATCATGTCAAAACTGAGTGTAATTAAGCGCCACGTTTCTTTTGTGCTTCGCACGATACTATCGAGCGGGCCGTAATGTCTAGTCTCTACATAACCATCAGGCCATTGCTGTACAACAGGAGCAACGCCTAAAAAGCCTTGCTCAATACCGTTATTATCAATGCGCCCTTTAGGGGTTACTGTAATGGCTTTTATAGTATCTTGTCTTTTTACACTAAATTGTAAAGATTTGTTAGCTGATTGCGTAATAAGATTAACTAATTGCTGCCAATTGCTTATTGTTTCACCGTTTACAGCCAAAATTGTGTCATTAACTTGTAAATTAGCGTGTTCTGCAGCTGAGTCTTTAGTTACGGCGGCAATTGTTAAAGTTGCTTGAGGTCTAAACGGTACAATACCTAACGAGCTTAATGGTGGCACGTCTTGCTGATCTAGTTTCCACCCCTCTAAATTAAGCGTTTTAACACGTGGTTGAAGGTTTTTATCGCGCACTATCACTTCAACGCTTTCTTCACCTAAATTAGACATAAGTGCAAACGTGGCATCTTGCCAGGTCGTTATATCATCATCACCAATTTTTATAATATGTTGAGAAGGCATAATGCCCGCTTGCTCTGCCCGGCTACCCTCGGTAATACTACCTACCACAGGCTTTACCGACTGCACACCCACCATATACATTACTGCAAGAGCAAAAATGGCAAACAAAAAGTTGGCCATTGGACCCGCTGCAACTATGGCAATACGTGCTTGTACAGATTTAGCGTTAAACGATAAATGACGTTGGTTTGCCGGCACGTCATCAACACGCTCATCAAGCATTTTTACATAACCGCCTAATGGAATAGCGGCAATCACGTATTCGGTATTATATTTATCGTGCCATTTTAACAGTGGCTTACCAAAACCAATTGAAAAACGCAGCACTTTAACGCCCATTTTTCGTGCAACCCAAAAATGGCCATATTCATGTATGGCCACTAAAATGCCAAGCGCTAAAATAAATGAGCCAAGATTCCAAAAAAAATCAAACATATTAATGCGCCACTTTTGTTATAAATTCTGAAGCGCTAATACGCGCTAATTTATCGCACTCTAAAATTTCATCTAAGCTTTGTACATTGGTATACGTTGCAGCTTCAAGCGTTTGTGCATTTATTTTGTATATATCAGTAAAACCAATTTTACCGTTTAAAAATGCACTTACTGCTATCTCATTTGCAGCATTAACCGTTGTGGTCGCGCCCTGCCCTGCACTACACGCATCAATCGCTAATTGTAAATTTGGATAGCGAGAAAAGTCAGGCTTGGTGAATGAGAAATCACATATATCAGAGAAGTTTAACGGTTTAACGCCTGCATTAATTCGCTCAGGGTATGCAAGTGCATGGGCAATTGGCGTACGCATATCAGGGTTACCCATTTGCGCTAAAATAGAACCGTCATGGTATTGCACCATTGAGTGAATAATACTTTGTGGATGAATCACTACGTCTATATCACTGGTGTCGCAATTGAATAACCACTTAGCTTCGATAAACTCTAAGCCTTTATTCATCATAGTGGCCGAGTCTACTGATATTTTTTGACCCATCGACCAGTTAGGATGCGCCACGGCTTCACTTACAGTTACATCTTTTAGTGTGTTTAGATCGCGCGTTAAAAACGGGCCACCAGAACCGGTAAGCAAAATTTTACTTACGCCATGTTGCTGTAAATTTTGATCGCCTTTGGCACTTTGTAACGAAGAAGGTAGACATTGAAAAATAGCATTATGTTCGCTATCAATTGGCAGCAAGGTCGCTTTATGTTGTTTAACTTTATCAATAAACAACTGACCTGACATAACTAACGATTCTTTATTAGCAAGGAGTACTTTTTTACCTGCTTCTACTGCACTTAATGTTGGCAGTAAACCAGCTGCACCTACAATTGCCGACATCACGACATCAACATCTGGGTGAGCACATAAGTCGCACATTGCTTGCTCGCCGTGCATAACAAGCGTTTGGCATGGTGTATTAGCTAAATAAGCAGATAACTGCTCAGCGGCTTGCTGGGTAGCCATAATCGCATAAAGTGGTTCGTGTTCAATACACAGCTCAGCCATTTTTTTTGCGTTTTGCCCTGCAGCTAAAACAAAAACATCAAATAACTCTTTATTGCGCGATACAACATCTAGTGTACTTAAACCAATTGAACCTGTTGCGCCTAAAATAACCAGCAATTGCTTTTGGCTCATAAACTAAGAGTCCACGCATAGCACATTACAAACATTGGAGCTGCAGCCGTTAAGCTGTCAATGCGATCTAAAATACCGCCGTGCCCAGGTAAACAACGGCCGCTATCTTTTAAACCAGCTTCACGTTTAAACATGCTTTCAAGTAAATCACCTACCGCAGAGAACAATGCAATAAATGCAGTCATTATCGCGTAGATAGGCCAAACACCTAAATCAACATCGGTAAAGTGACAAAATGCTAAAACAAAAATGATAGAAGCGACTACACCGCCTGCTAACCCTTCAATTGTTTTATTAGGGCTCACTTTTGGCATAAGTTTATGCTTACCAAAGCTCTTACCTGAAAAATAAGCACCAACGTCTGCACTCCACACAATACCCAATACGACTAAAATCAGTACAGAGCCAAAATGTGTTGATTCAGCATATTGCGCACTGCGCAGCGTATTTAGTGCAAGCCATAACGGCACAAGTGTTAATAAACCTGCAATGCCGCGCATTACTAGACCTTCATTCCACGCTTTAGCCATTTCTGGATAGCGCCAAATTAAATAACTAGCAACAATCCACCAAGCAAACGAAAGCGTAAATAAGTAATTCGCATCACCTACTAGCTTGCCACTTTCCCATAGTAATTCAATAGGCCAATGTAAATTAAGCAGGCCAAGTAAGGCTGCAATCAATACAACAAAAGCACCACGTTTGAGCTTATCGCATAAACCCATAAACGCAGACCATTCCCATGCGCCTAATAATACTATTGCACCGGCAAAGTAACTAAATAACGTAAGCGGTGTATAAAAAACCAAAGCTAATGCCGATGGTGCAAGCACAAGTGAGGTTAAAATTCGTTGTTTTAACAAAATGTGACCCTTATTCTATTTAGGTTTGAGCGAGTAATTGTTTTATTTGTTCGCCCGTACAACCAAAACGTCGCTCTCTGGCAACGTAACACGCTATAGCCTCAGCAAATGCTGCTTCATTAAAATCAGGCCAAAGTGTTTCGGTAAAGTAAAGTTCTGCATAAGCAACTTGCCATAGTAAAAAATTACTAATACGAACATCGCCACCAGTGCGAATAAGTAAATCAGGTTCTGCCTGATCTGCCATGCTCATATGCTGTGCTAAGCGCTCTTCTGTAATATCTTCTGCGTTGAGTGTGCCTTGCGCAACTTGCAAAGCAAGTTGTTTAGCCGCGTTAGCCATATCCCAACGACCACCGTAATTAGCTGCAACATTTAAGCGCAATCCGGTATTATTTTCAGTCAGCTTATGCGCAGCGTCTACCTTGCTACGTAATCCTTCAGAAAATCGTGATAAGTCTCCAATAATGGTCAGTTTTACATTGTTTTTATGAAGCTTTTTAACTTCCTTTGTTAAAACAAATAAGAAAAGCTCCATTAAAGTGTTTACTTCGTCTTCAGGGCGGCGCCAGTTTTCACTACTAAAAGCAAATAAGGTTAACGATTGTATCCCTAATTTAGTACAAAACTGAACAGATTGACGAACTGCGTCTACGCCTTTTTTATGCCCATACACACGAGGTCTATTTCTAGCTTGCGCCCAACGTCCGTTCCCATCCATGATGATAGCAACATGTTTGGGTAAACATTGCTGTGAAATTGTGTCAGCATCTAGAACCATAAATATCGAGTATTCCATAAAAAAACGCCGCCTAGTATACCCTAGACGGCGTTTCAAAACTAATAATTTTAATAGGTCCTGTCGACCTTTCAGGATTGTAATTTATTCAATCTAGGCAGAACCCTTTGGGAAGCGCGTTTTTAGATTTTATGCATTGCTATCACCTAATAATGGGAAATAACCACACTACGTAGGCTCTGCCTTGCCTTAAAACCAAACACACTACTGCAAATTTAACCTCAAAAGATAAACAGGGACTTACTTAGATTTCCATTAACTCTGCTTCTTTAGCAGCTAATAGAGTATCCATTTCTTTGATAAACTTATCTGTAAGTTTTTGAATCGCATCATCTGATTGACGCGCTTCATCTTCAGATATTTCTTTATCTTTTAATAAACCTTTTACATCGCCATTAGCATCACGACGAATGTTACGAATAGCAACACGACCGCCTTCAACTTCGCCACGTACAATTTTGATTAGGTCTTTACGACGCTCTTCTGTAAGTGGAGGAAGTGGTACACGAATAACAGTACCTGCCGACATAGGGTTTAAACCTAAGTCAGACGCCATAATTGCTTTTTCAACAGCTTGCGCTAAAGACTTATCAAATACACCAATAGCAAGTGTACGAGAATCTTCAATTGTTACGTTAGCAACTTGGTTTAAAGGCGTTGGTGCACCGTAGTACGACACCATAATGCCATCTAGGATTGCAGGATGTGCACGGCCAGTACGAATTTTAGATAATTGGCTACCTAGTGCAGTTACACTTTTTTGCATGCGCGCTTGCGCGTCTTTTTGAATATCGTTAATCACGGTTTAATCCTAATTATTTGATTATTTCATCTGAGGCTTGTGAAGAAATTAGTGTTCCTTCTTCTTCACCCATAATTACGCGTTTTAGCGCGCCTGATTTATTCATATTAAATACGCTCAATGGCATATTGTGATCGCGGGCTAGAGTAAATGCCGCTAAATCCATAACTTTTAATTCTTTTTCAATGATTTCATTGTAGCTTAAGTGGCTGTAAAGCGTCGCTTCTGGGTTTTTAACAGGATCATCACTGTACACACCATCCACTTTAGTCGCTTTAATTACTGTATCCGCTTCAATTTCGATACCGCGTAAACACGCTGCAGAATCGGTAGTAAAAAATGGGTTACCGGTGCCCGCTGCAAAAATAACAACGCGGCCAGTTTTCAATAAACTAATTGCTTCAGCCCAGTTATAAGCGTCACATACACCATTTAGCGGAATAGCCGACATTAAACGACAGTTTACAAATGCACGGTGTAGCGCATCACGCATTGCAAGGCCATTCATAACCGTTGCAAGCATACCCATGTGGTCGCCTACTACGCGGTTCATACCTGCTTCTGCAAGTGAACCACCGCGTAAAAAGTTACCTCCACCAATAACTAAACCCACTTCTACGTCAAGCTCTACTAGCTCTTTAATTTCTTGTGCCATACGGTCTAAAACTTTAGGGTCGATGCCGAAGCCTTCGTCTCCCATTAAAGCTTCACCACTTAATTTGAGAAGAACACGTCTAAAAATAGGTTTGCGATTGTTAGTCATAGTATAGGGGCCAACTTTTATTGAATTATGGATAAAAAATAACCGCGCTTATGTTAAACATAAAAGCGCGGTTATTTTAAAGAATTTCTAGCTGTGAAGCAAAACCAAATAGTACTTTAATTGCATCTAATTTCCTTTTGCATCACAAATAGTTAATCTTACTGACCTTTAGCAGCTGCAATTTGAGCAGCAACTTCAGCAGCAAAATCTTCTTCTTTCTTCTCGATACCTTCACCAACTTCTACACGTACAAAGCCAGTAACTGTTGCGTTTTTCTCTTTAAGAATATCGCCAACAGATTTTTTAGGTTCCATGATGAAAGCTTGACCAGTAAGAGAAACCTCACCAGTGAATTTTTTCATGCGACCAACAACCATCTTCTCAGCGATTTCAGCAGGCTTGCCTTCATTCATCGCGATTTCGATTTGTACTTGCTTTTCTTTTTCTACAACGTCAGCTGGTACGTCAGAAGGAGTTAAGTACTCTGGACGTGAAGCAGCAACGTGCATTGCAACGTGCTTAAGTGTTTCTTCATCAGCAACACCTGCAACAACAACACCGATACGGTCGCCATGACGGTACTCAACTAGGTTTTCACCAGCGATGTACTGCAGACGACGTACGTTGATGTTTTCGCCAATTTTAGTTACTAGCTCAACACGGTCTTCTTCAAACTTAGCTTGTAAGTCTTCGATAGTAAGAGTGTCAGCAATTGCAGCTTCAGCAACTTTATCAGCAAATGCTAAAAAGCTTACGTCTTTTGCAACGAAGTCTGTTTGACAGTTAACTTCTACTAGTACTGCAACACCAGCGTTTTGCTTGATGATGATAGTACCTTCAGCAGCAATGTTACCTGCTTTTTTAGCAGCTTTAGCAGCGCCACTTTTACGCATGTTTTCAATCGCTAACTCGATGTCGCCATCAGTCTCAGTTAACGCTTTTTTACAATCCATCATGCCAGCGCCTGTGCGCTCGCGTAATTCTTTAACTAGGGCAGTAGTTACAGCCATTAGTAAATCCTCAAATCTGAAATCTGGTTTAGATAAGCGGGTTACCCGCTCTACAAGAATAACAAGTCTTCACCTTAAAAAGATGAAGACTTGATGATAGCTAATTACTCAGCTTCAACGAAATCGTCTTTCTCAGCTTGAGCAACGATGTTATTCTCGCGACCTTCAGTGATAGCAGCTGCAACAGCGCTAGTGTAAAGGCTTACAGCACGGATAGCGTCATCGTTACCAGGAACGATGTAATCAACGCCGTCTGGGTTAGAGTTAGTATCAACGATTGCAACAACAGGGATACCTAGGTTGTTTGCTTCACGGATAGCAATGTGCTCGTGGTCAGCATCGATAACGAAAAGCGCGTCTGGAAGACCGCCCATGTTTTTGATACCACCAAGGCTCTTTTCAAGCTTTTCCATTTCGCGGTTAAGCATTAACGTTTCTTTCTTAGTTAATTTCTCGAAAGTACCGTCTTGGCTTTGTACTTCAAGGTCTTTAAGACGCTTGATTGATTGACGTACAGTTTTCCAGTTAGTCAACATACCACCTAACCAACGGTGATTTACGAAGAACTGATCGCTTTCTAAAGCAGCTGCTTTAACTGCGTCGCTTGCTGCGCGCTTAGTACCAACGAAAAGAACTTTACCTTTGTTAGCTGCAGCACTTGATAAAAACTTAAGTGCGTCGTTGAACATTGGTACAGTTTGCTCAAGGTTGATGATATGTACACGGTTACGTGTGCCGAAGATGAAAGGCTTCATCTTAGGGTTCCAGTAACGTGCTTGGTGACCAAAGTGAACACCAGCTTGAAGCATATCGCGCATTGAAACGTTTGCCATTTTATAGATCCTCTATAGTTGTTTAGGGTTAGGCCTCCACATATCCCATAGCACCAACACCGAAGTAATTAAACTTCAAATGCACCCAAGTGTATGTGACGATACGTGTGTGTGTTAAAATAAAATTGTGTTTGCCTTAAATACAAAAAATCATTTAAGAATTTATTTGTAAAAAGACGGCGCGCTTTATACCATATTAAAATTAAATACTCAACGTCGCGTGCAAAATTTGTTCGGCGATAAATGTTAGAAACTCAACTTTGGAGCCTCAATGAGCGCTATTATCAAGACCCCTGAAGAAATAGAGAAAATGCGCGTAGCTGGGCGCTTAGCGGCCGATGTACTTGAAATGATCGGCCCTCATGTAGTGCCGGGTGTTACCACCGATGAGCTAAATACACTTTGTCATGATTATATTGTTAATGTGCAACAAGCAATCCCTGCTCCGTTAAATTATCATGGCTTTCCAAAATCAGTTTGTACGTCAGTTAATCATGTTATTTGTCACGGAATTCCAAATGACAAAGCATTAAAAGAAGGCGACAGCGTAAATATTGACGTCACTGTCATTAAAGATGGCTACCACGGCGATACTTCTAAAATGTTCCACGTTGGTACACCAAACATCCAAGCTAAGCGTCTTGCAGAAGTAACACAAGAAAGCTTATACCTTGCTATTAAAATGGTAAAACCAGGTGTGCGCTTAGGTGATATTGGCTCTGCTATTCAAAAATATGCAGAAAGTTTTAATTACTCTATTGTTCGTGAATATTGCGGCCACGGTATTGGCGCAGGATTTCATGAAGAACCACAAGTAATGCACTACGGTAAAGCGGGTACTGGCGAAACTTTAAAAGCGGGCATGTGCTTAACAATTGAACCAATGGTTAATGCGGGTAAACGCCAATGTAAGCTACTTAAAGATGATTGGACTGTAGTAACTCGCGACCGCAGCTTGTCTGCACAGTGGGAACATACTTTATTAGTGACTGAAAATGGTGTTGAAATTTTAACGCTACGATCAGATGATACTATCGACAGGATCATAGAACACTAATAATAAATAAGAAATTAGGAGCCAGCCCACGTGGCATTACCCAACAAAGTAAAAAAGTTGCTCAGCGATGCAGAGCAACTTAGTGATTATCGCGATTGTTCTAGCTATTTTTATAAATGGTTACATAACGAATTTTCTAAACAACCGGTTGGGAATTTAATTAATGCCCGGGCTGAGTTTATTGACCGCCTACTAATTAAGCTTTTTCATGTTTACGACTTAGCGCGCGAACCTGATTTAGCACTAATAGCAGTAGGCGGATACGGACGTGGCGAGCTACATCCCTACTCCGACATCGATTTTTTATTGCTTGTAACTAAACCACCAAGCGAAGAAATATGCGAAAAAATAGGCCAGTTTGTCACCATGCTATGGGATCTCAACTTAGAGATTGGCCACAGCGTGCGCACGATAGAACAAGCCATTGAGCAAAAACGTGAAGACGTTACTTTTGCCACCAGTTTACTCGAAAGCCGCCTTATTTTTGGTAATCATATTGAGTTTGAAAAACTCAAAACGCATATTCTAGAAACCCCCGTATGGCGCTCCGGTGAGTTTTTTACTGCCAAAGTTCAAGAACAAAACTTACGTCACAAAAAGTGCCATGGCACCGCGTATAATCTTGAGCCAAACATTAAAGAAAACCCCGGTGGCCTGCGCGACTTGCAAACCATTATTTGGGTCGCAAAAAAGCACTTTAGAACCGAAACCCTGCAAGAGTTAATAAGTCACGGCTACTTAACCCATGAAGAGTTTCAAGAGCTTTCAGAGTGCCTAGAGAACCTATGGAATATTCGCTTTGCACTGCATCTAGCCGCAGGTCGGGCTGAAAACCGCTTATTGTTTGATCATCAACCACAAGCCGCCGAAATTTTAGGTTTTGGTAGCGACGGTAAAGCCTCTGTTGAGCGTATGATGAAGCGCTTATTTAGAATAATGAGCCGCGTGCGCGAACTTAACCAAATGCTACTTTCATACTTTGAGCAAAGTATCATGCCCGAAAGTAGTGAAAAAACGGTGATAGTACTCGACAGAAACTTTGAGCAAGTGGGCCATCAAATACGCGTAAAAGATCCATCTGTATTTTTTAGACGTGACCAACTTTTTGTATTGTTTGAGCACATAGCAGACAACCCTGCAATAACGCATATTTACCCAAGCACTATTCGTACAATCCGCCAAGTACGCCGCCGTTTATTGGGGGATTTACAAGATTATGCAGCCTGTCGTGAAGCTTTTTTACGCTTAGTTAAACACCCTAATGGTATGGGCCGCGCATTTACGTTAATGCACAAACACGGCATGCTTGCCGCCTACTTACCGCAGTGGCGTAATATATTTGGACAAATGCAGTTCGATTTGTTTCACGCCTACACCGTAGATGAGCATACTCACAAATTAATCAAAAATATTTACGAATACTTTGATAAAACTGGCATTAGCGAGTTTCCTATTTGTAGTGAAATAGTCACTCGAATGGACAAACCAGAGCTACTTTATTTAGCCGGTATATTTCACGACATTGCTAAGGGACGAGGGGGAGATCACTCTGAACTTGGCGCTGTTGATGCTATAGCCTTTGCTAAACTACATGGTTTTTCATCCTCTGATGCAAAATTAGTAGCATGGCTTGTAAGTAACCATTTACTTATGTCGGTTACCGCGCAGCGTAAAGATATTAACGACCCTGCTGTAATAAAAGACTTTGCAACACGTATTAAAACAGAGCGCCAACTCGACTATTTATATTGTTTAACCGTTGCCGACATCCGTGCAACCAACGACAACTTATGGAACGATTGGAAAAACACCCTACTGCGTGAATTGTACTTGCACACGCAGCGCGCATTACGCTTAGGGCTTGAAAACCCAATGGATCAGCGCGACCAAATTCGCGATAAAAAGCACCAAGCTAAACAACGTCTACTCAACTTAGGTTACCCTGAGAATAAAATTGATTTAATTTGGAGTCGCTTTAAAGCCAACTACTTTACCGCCTTTAGCGAACAGCAAATATCGTGGCAAAGTGAGCATTTATTAACTAGCACCGATTTAAGCCAACCCAGTGTCATTGTATCTAACAAAGCAATGCATGGGGGTACACAAGTATTTGTATACAGCCCCTACTCTGGTGCGCTTTTTGCGAGATTAGTGAGTGTAATTGGCTCTAAAAAAGCACAAATACAGCACGCGCAAGTACTGACCACAAAAGATGGTTACGTCCTGTTTAGCTTTGTAATACTTGAAGTAAGTGGCGACCCTATTGCAAGTGGTCGAGCGCAATCAATTAAACGCGGGCTTGAGCAAGCACTTAGCGATCCGCGTAAAAAAATTCGCTTTAAAAAGAGCCGCTCTCAACGCTTTAAAGATTTTAATATTAAACCTAAAATTGTGTTGCGCCCACATGCACGCAAAGACCGTAGCTTAATAGAAATTCAAGCCGTCGATATACAAGGTTTACTAACCAAAATAGCCGAAGTTTTCCAAGCGCATTTACTACACATTCACGCTGCCCGTATTACAACGGTAGGTGAACGTGCAGAGGATTTCTTTGTTGTATCTAATAACGAATACCAAGCGCTGACTGATGAAGAGCAAGCAAAAATTCATCAGGCATTACGTAAAAAATTCAACGCCGAAACAGAATAGAGGACACACATGTCAGATTTAAAAACGATGATCGAAAACGCATGGGACAACCGCGATAGCATTAGCCCAAGCACAGTATCAAGCGACGTAAAACAAGCCATTATTGATGCACTTGATTTGCTTGATAGCGGCGCAGCACGCGTTGCTGAAAAAATATCAGGTGAATGGGTTGTACACCAGTGGCTTAAAAAAGCCGTTTTACTGTCGTTTCGTATTCGCGACAACCAACCAATGAACGACGGCGTAAACCAGTTTTACGACAAAGTACCACTTAAATTTAGCGACTACACGCCAGAGCAATTTCAGCAAGGTGGTATGCGCGTAGTACCAAACGCAGTAGCACGTAAAGGCAGCTTTGTAGGTAAAAACGTCGTACTTATGCCATCGTACGTAAATATTGGCGCATACGTTGACGACGGCACCATGGTTGATACATGGGCGACTGTAGGCTCATGTGCACAAATTGGTAAGAACGTACATTTATCAGGTGGCGTAGGCATAGGCGGCGTTTTAGAGCCTCTACAAGCTAATCCAACTATCATTGAAGACAACTGCTTTATTGGCGCACGTTCTGAAATTGTTGAAGGCGTAATTGTTGAAGAAGGCGCAGTAATTTCAATGGGCGTTTACATCAGCCAAAGCACTCGTATTTATGACCGCGAAACCGGCGAAATTCACTACGGCCGCGTACCAGCAGGGGCAGTAGTTGTTCCAGGCGCACTACCGTCAAAAGATGGCACCCACAGCCTTTACGCTGCAATCATCGTTAAAAAAGTAGACAAACAAACACGTGAAAAAGTAGGCATCAACGCCCTACTACGCTCAATTGATGAGTAACAGTCGGTTGGGTTGAGGGAAACGAAACCCAACGATACTTTTAAGTTAAGTGTTTTAGCTAAACTTTAATTGTATATAGAAAAGCTCTAAGCCCTTTGGGTCTAGAGCTTTTTTTGTTATCTGAACGTTTTCTATTATTAAATGGAGAGTTGATCATATGGATACTGAAGAAAGTAACGAGCTAGTCTATCACTACACATCTTTGGATGCTTTTATCTCTATTGTGAATAGCAGAACCTTTCGGTTTGGCGACGCAAGAGCAATGAATGACTATACAGAGATAGAACACAATATAAATCTTCTTTTGGGTTTAGAAAAACAAAAAATAGAGCTAATAAAAAAGTTAAGCATTTCAAATGATGAGTTTGATAATGCCATTAAAAACATAAGAACTTTTAAAAAGCACATTGAAAATTACTATATACATATAATGAGCTTTAGTAAAAACCCGGATGCTTTAAGCCAGTGGCGAGGATATGCAGATAACGGTACAGGAATATGTTTTAGTGTCAATTTATCAGCATTACGACACTGCCTAAATAGCACTTACCGCATTGCTGGGAATTGCGTTTACAAACAAGAAGAGTTAAACACAGAAGCACAAAACTTATTAAAATTAGCCTCAACTTTTGATAGTGATAAATTTGAATCTGAGGCTAGAAGTAACTTTCTTTATAGCTTTATCGGGTTTATAACTACTGGTAAAAATCAGGCTTTTAAAGATGAAGATGAAGTTAGATTAGTTTCTTTCATTGAAAAACTACCACCACCTCAAAATGTAAAGTTCATCAATTCCAATAATATTATTAAAAGTTTTCTTGGAGTAAGCTTTCCAATAAATATAATTGATACAGTTATACTCGGACCATGTTGTAAATTTACAACTGAAGACCCAGTCTTTAATGATATGTTAGACAATTTATTTTTTAATAAAAAACTCTACGAGTCAGGAGTTGATACTAACCCATATAAGCCTAAAGTTTTAAGTTCAAAGGCAACTTTCAGATAACCGTTGGGTTGGGTTTCGTTTCACTCAACCCTTCCTACGTCGATAAAATTAATCCCGAGCTACTGCTCATTGTTAGCAATACCCCCCTAAACCTAAGATCACTTATAAAAAAAGTGCTTTTATGTAGCAACGTAGTAATTACCTTGCCCTGCTTCATCAACAAACAAGATAATCAAACCTTTCTTCCACTAAATTCCATTAAAATAAAATTTACATAGTTAACTTAGTGGTGATATAACTGAATGTGTTTTGGGAACGGAGTTGGTGATAAATCAAACCATTAACTGCCAGCTAAAAAATATTACTCAGCTAGCTTACCCTTACACCCTTTACTTAAGGAAAATAAAAATCCTAACTAAAACAGCGTTTACCACATTTTAAAATAACAAAAGCACAAGTAGGTTGTACTAATGGAAGAGTATTTAATCGTTAAACAAAAAAGTAGATACCCTATCGCTATTGCGGCTTTATTGTTGTTATTGGCTTTGGGTTATTTAATTAAGATACTACTTTTCTCAAATGATATTCCTGAACGTTATTTAAAGCCAATATTAGTCTCTCAAGTATCATTACCCAATGTATTAAAAGGGATTGGTACAATAGAGCCTACACAAAGAGAGCTTTTGTCTGCGCCGCTAAAAGGCAATATCAACACACTTACAATTCGTGAAGGGCAAGCTATAAAAAAAGGCCAAGTATTAGCAAAGCTAACTAACTACGAATTGGAACAAGATATACATAATGCGAGTTATGAGCAGCTTAATTTAGAATCCCAAGTAGCTATTGATAAAAGTAATTTAGCAATTAAGCTCTCGCAAATTAAAGTCGACTTATCAAAAGCTAAAATGGCATTGCAGCAGCAAGCGCTTGAATTAAATGCTAATAAAGTCTTAATGGAACAAGGTATTATTTCTGCAATTCGCTTTAAGCAAAGCGAAATGCTTTACAAGCAAAGTGAACTTGAAGTTAATGCCAAAAATGGTGAACTTAGTCTATTTAAAGAGGCATTTGATCAGCAATTAATTGCGCTTGATAACAAAGTAAACATCTCAAAAAACAAACTTAGCTATTTACAAAGGCGTCAAGAGCAACTAACACTCACAGCAAACTTTGACGGTACCGTAAGCCAAAACTTAGCTAAATTAGGTCAAGCGGTTACTCAAGGGCAATCGCTGTTTGAGTTAATAGAGACCGACAACTTACTGGCTAAAATACAAGTCCCTCAGTATTCATCCACTCAGTTAAAAATTGGCCAAAAAGCAGACATAGTTACACCCAGTGGCACAATTGCAGCTAAGGTTGATTATATTGATACGGTAATAAGAAATGGCGCTATTAATGTATTTTTAGTATTAGACGCTTCCCCTCCATCATGGCTTAGAAGCAGCCAAGCAATAGAAGCTCATATTTATTTGGAGCAATCTTTAGTAGCTCAAAACATTAAAAAACCGAATGATTTTGATAACTACAGTCTGTGGAAAGTATATGAAATAACGCCCTCCAGCAAAGCTATTCTTACTCATATAAATTACAAAACGACTGAGCAAGACACTTTAAGCTTTGATGAGTCGCTACAAGGTAACTATGTTTTATTACTACCAGCAGCTTATGCCACTCAAAGTTACCTTGATTTGAAAGAAGTATTTTAATGAGGTGTCAGTTATGAGTTATCCGTTAATAGAGTTTAATAATATTTTTTATCAATACCCTAATACCAAAATTGATACCCTCAAAGCTGTAAGTTTTAAAATAAACAGTGGTGACTACATTGCAATAACTGGTACTTCTGGCAGTGGTAAAAGTACCCTACTTTCTATTTTAGGTTTACTAAACTTACCTAGCCAAGGGCAATACACTATTTTAGGCACTAACACAGCAGACTTAACACCCGATTCTATTGCAGCCATTAAAAACAGAGAACTTGGTTTTATATTTCAAAACTTTAATTTATTAAATCATTTAAGCGTATTTGATAACGTGGCTTTGCCACTCAGTTACAACAAATCGGTGCCTAGGAAGGATTACCAAAAAAAAGTAGAAGCTGCGCTTAATAAAGTAAATATGCTTGAATTTATTGATAGAAAGCCAAGCCAATTGTCAGGCGGGCAACAACAAAGAGTTGCTATTGCTAGAGCATTAATAAATGAGCCTTCTATTATTTTAGCCGATGAGCCAACGGGTAATTTAGATTCGAGTAATAGCGAACAAATATATCAGTTACTCAATAAGCTAAACGACGATGGCAAAACAATTTGCTTAATAACACATGATGAAAACCATGCTAAAACAGCAAAAACGCGTTTGTATATTCAAGACGGACAGCTTAGTGCGCAAGGTTTTTGATGCTGAACTTAATTGCTGATCTGACCTTAAACTGGCTAAAATATGCTAAGCAAAATACTAAATTATGGCTTAGCTGTTTGTTGCTGAGTATTCCTTTGTGTTTAATTTTAAATATAAATAATATTCATAGTCAGTTTTTATCAGCCGATCACACGGCAATAAATAACATCCACAACATTAAACAAGTTTACTTAAGTGACACTCAAAATGACTTACCCGTTGATGAGTACATTTTTGATGAAATAACCTTATTGCACCAAGATTTAGTCGGCGTTTTTGAACGCTCTATTGATTTATCATTAAAGCTTTCGGTTAATCATGATAGCGAGCCTGTTAAGGTAAGCTTTATATCGGGGGGTTATAAACAATTAGGTATCATTCCTGCTTTAGGCAGCTTTGAGAAGCTAGATTTCCCAAAACAAGGCAGCGCACTAAGTGCCGCCATTAGCTATTCGTTTTGGCATACTCATTTTAAAGGTGTCACTGATATTATTGGCAAACAGCTTGTTGTTAATAATAAAAGCATAAACATTGTTGCTGTAATGCCAAAAGAGTTTAAAAGCTTTAAACGTGCCTATGAACCTAAACTCCTTATTTCTTACTCGCAACTCAAGCGCATTTTGCCTCAAGAAAGTAGCCTGACCCCAGATACATTTACGTATATTTTAGGAAACGTTAAAAATAAAACACTCTTTTTAAGCTTTATAAATAAGCACTTACAAAACGAAATGTTTATATTTGATAACACCGAACTTAAGTTTAGTGATGGTATTGGCGTTAGCCCTACTCACTTTAATAAAATAATAAAGCGCCTAAACTTATTGCAGTTACTTTATTATATTTTACTCTCATTTAGCTTTATTGCCTTTTGTGCATTTTACTGTGCAGAGTCAATTAAAAAGCAACAAGAAGAAACTATACGCAAACTATGTGGAGCCAATAACACACACATTTTTGTGCAGCAAATTATTGATATTGCACTCACAAGCCTACTACTTATTATTGTAATGTGCGTTTTGTATCCACTGAGCGACCGCATTAGCGCAATTTTATTACCAAGCCTGAATAAGCTAAGCAGCTCTTTTTCATTATTTACGCTGGCGGTATTTTACATAGTTATTATTACTTTTTTATCGGCGCTTAGTTATTTTCAGCGAAGGTGGGTACACAGCAGTATTGGACGCGGCCAAAGTGCAACAACAAGCGAAAAAGTACAAGTGTTCTCATTGCTTTCGTTACTTACTAGCCTTGCTATTACAAGTGTTTACATTAGTAGTTTGGTTATTTACAGCCAGATTAATTTAAATAATAAAAGTATGGGTTTTAATGCAGATAATATTCTAATTGCCAGCTTTAGTTTTCCACAATCACCTAGCGAGGCCTTTAATGCAAATAACTCTGCTCAACAATTAATTCAGCAATTAAATTCACTGCCCATTATTGAAGAAGTATCACTTAGCTCTGCCCCGCCACTATCAGATCGCAGTGGGTTTAGTGCATGGTACACCGTTACCGGACAAGCTATCAGTTCGGTTAAAAGCGCCAGTACCGCAAGCCATAGAGTGAGCCCGCATTACTTTAAAACTATTGGCGCTAAGCTTATTTCTGGGCAAAGTGTGCAATGGCAACAGTACCAAAACATTGTCGTTAACAGCGCTTTATGGGATCAATACTTTGCAGGCACAGAACTAAGCCAAGCTTATTTATTAGCCCAATTTGATACTGGAAAAGTAAAACATAAAGTAGTTGGCGTTGTTAATGATATTTATAATGAAGGGGCCGACACACCGGTTCAGCCAACTGTATATAATGTAATAAGTGCCCTGACAGGTTTTGAAACAATTATAATTAAAACTCATGCGCCCATCACACAAGTTGAAAGTGAACTCCAAACGGCAGTAAGAGCATTAAGTGTTAACTTTAACGATTTATCACTTACCCCCCTTTCATCTTTAGTAAAAAATGAGCAAGCCCCTAGAAATGCATTACTAATAATTACCGTTGTGTGTTCCTCAATTCTTCTACTCTCTGCGTTTTTATACAACTACAGCAGTATTAAACAGCTTACTGCTAAATCATCTACAGAGCTTGCATTAAGACGTGCTATGGGCGCTCGCAGCTACCAAATATGCTATTTATTTTTAAAGCTATTTTTCACTGCATTTGTGATAACCCACATAGTTATTATTGCGCTATTTTTCACCCAACATGAAAAACTACAAACTTTTTTATTTCAACAATCCGTTTTTGACCTAAACACGATACTTACAGTGCATTTAGTCATTTTGTTAGCGGTTATATGTATTATTGCTATAGAGATTAAAAAAACACTTAACAATTCGTGGAATAACTTAACTTAAGGATAAGCATGTATAAATTACTACTAGCTACACTACTTATATATGGTGGAAATACATACGCTGAGCAGTACAGTTTCTCTCATTACCAAATGGTTAAATCGCCCATTAATAATACCGCACCGCAAATGTTTTTATTTAACAGCAAAGGCGAGTTGATGCATTACTCTGATAAATATTTACCAAATATTTTATCCATTTTTAAAAATAAACAAAGCCATCCTGATTCTGATTTAATTAAAAGTAATTTAGAGCAGCTATTAACAACATTGCCCGATTTTACCCAGCAAAAGTATACGTTGTTTTACACCTCAATAGATGAAGATGTAGGCCCTTGTCCGCCTTGTAGGCAACAAGAAAAAACCATCGACATGCTTAAAAGTAAGTTTTCAGACAAGCAGCTAAAGGTTCATTCAATTTCTATAAATGCCAGTGACAACGGTATATAAAAAAAACCCGCTAAATAACTTTAGCGGGCTTTTTGTTGCGAAGGTTAAACCTTTAAAAAGTTTACAGCGCGTTAAATACGTCGTCTGTTTTAGCTGCGCAAATAAAGTCGTTTTTGTGTAGGCCTTTAATTGAATGGCTCCACCATGTGACGGTTACTTTGCCCCACTCGGTTAGTAGACCTGGGTGATGGCCTTCGTCTTCTGCCATGTCGCCTACTTTGTTAGTAAACGCGATAGCCTGTTTGAAGTTTTTAAATTTATAAACTCGCTCAAGCTGCATAATGCCGTCACGTACTTCTGGTACCCAGTCTGGGATTTTAGTAATTAATTGTGCTAACTCTTCGTCAGATACTTTTGGCGCATCTACATGACAGGCTTCGCATTTTTGTGCACTTAATGAAGACATTCTAAATCCTTACTTTTAGCTTTTTTAGCATTAATGTTTAACTGGCTAATTTTTCTTTTGGTGGAAATTTTGGGTCGTGCAAACCAAGCTCTTTAGCTCGCTCAACCAAAGTCATAATATCCATTTGCGATATATCAAACAGATCATGAATCGAATTTATGGTGTAGTACTGTGGTTGCATAATATCAATACGGTACGGCGTACGCAGTACATCAAGCACGTTCATTGGGCTAATTTCTGGCGTATTTGAGTATACATACTGAGTCTCCCCTGGGCTTGATAAAATACCACCTCCGTAAATACGCAGACCGTCTTCGGTTTGCATTAAACCAAATTCAACCGTAAACCAGTATATACGCGCAAGGTATACACGGTCCTTTTTCTGCGCTGCGTAACCTAATTGCCCGTACTTATGCGTAAACTCGGCAAAGTCAGGATTAGTTAGCATGGCGCAATGGCCAAATATTTCATGAAAAATATCAGGCTCTTGTAGGTAATCAAATTCTTCGCGGCTACGAATAAATGTAGCTACCGGAAACTGCTTGTTTGCCAGTAATCTAAAAAACTCATCAAAGTCGATAAGCGCAGGTACTGGTGCAACTTGCCAACCGGTAGTGGCTAGTAACACTTCATTTAGTTCGCTTAACTGCGGAATACGGTCGTGCGGCAGGTTAATCTTTTTTAACCCTTGCATGTACTCGTTGCAGGCTTTGCCTTCAATGCATGCAAGTTGGCGCGCTACAAGCTCAGACCAAATTTTATTTTCTTCATCACTCCAATGTATAACACCATTTTCGTCTGGTGTTTTGGATGTGTATTTACTTGCTTTAGCCATAAGTACCTTCTTGGGTGTGAGCCCTAAATCGGTGTCAGTGTGATACTCAAGTCTATTGAATATCGAATGACCCCATACTATGCAAAAGTGAAGAAAAGTTTAATAGATAGACTAACATCAGTATTTGGGACGATCACCACTATCGTAAATTTATAATTACACCTATGGCAATCTAAAAATACAGACCTTTAAATAAAGGTCTGTAGCTTGCCTTTATGTGTATACAATTAATTACACCTAACCAATTTCAGTAAAAGCTTGGTCTAAATCACTAATAATGTCGTTAACATCTTCAAGCCCAACCGAGAGTCTGATCAGCCCATCACTTATTCCAGCGGCGGCTCGTTCCTCTGGCGTATAAGGCGAGTGAGTCATAGATGCAGGATGCTGAATCAGTGTTTCAGCGTCGCCGAGGCTTACTGCAAGTGTACAAAGTTTCATACTATCAATAAATTGTGCGCCATCTTGTAGCGTGCCTTTTATTTCAAACGCAATAACACCACCAGCGGCTTTCATTTGATTACCAATAAACTTATAACCTGGGTGCGACTTAAGCCCCGGGTAATATACGGTGCTTACTTGTGGGTGAGCCTCTAGATATTGCGCTATTGTTTGTGCGCTTTGACAATGGCGCTCTATTCTAATAGCGAGTGTTTTTAGGCCTCGATTAATTAGCCATGCATCGTGTGGGCTTATGGTTGCACCAATATCTTTTAGTACGGTCATTTTAATGTGTGTTATGTGCTCAAACGATCCACATACAATACCGGCAACTACATCTCCGTGGCCGTTTAAGTACTTGGTCGCACTGTGCATTATAATGTCGATACCGTATTTTTTAGGCGATTGCAGTAGCGGCGTTAAAAAGGTGTTGTCGACCACACTAATTAAGTTGTGCTCTTTAGCAACTGCGCCAATAAGTGCCAAATCAATAACCGCCATAGTGGGGTTGATTGGCGTTTCTACAAATATCATTTTTGAATTAGGTTTGATGGCAGCGCGTAGTTCGTCCTCGTTGGTCATATCAACAAAAGTGACTTCGATTCCCCAGCGCGGCAACATATGCGAGAAAAACGCAAAGGTACAACCATATAAAGCACTTGAGGCAACAAGATGATCTCCTTGCGATAAAAAGCTCAGTACTGAGGCAGATACAGCCCCCATACCTGTTGCGGTTGCAGCTGCTGCTTCACAACTCTCTAGTTGAGCAACTTTTTGTTCAAGCTCCGTGGTTGTGGGGTTTCCTAAACGCGTATAAATATAGCCAGGTTCGTCGCCTGCAAAACGCGCAGCACCTTGTGCGGCATTTTCAAAATGAAAGGTCGAGGTTTGATACAAAGGAGAAGTAAGTGCGCCGTGCGGGTCGTTTGCTTTTTGTGGTCCGTGAATACACTGGGTGTTTATATGATGCTTGCTCATTGTAGGCTCATTTTTTTGATTATTATGTTTTTGCGATTCAACAATCAAAACGTATGCGCTTACAAACAGCAAGCATGCCGGATGCTCAGATGGCTATTTGTGTAAAAACCGTGCAGCGCACGTTTGTACACAAATATTGCCACCAGGGCGTGTTGACCTTTGCGGATTGAAATTTGTTCAATCCAAGGAAGATTAAATCGCGGCGCGAGGTTTGTAACCTAGTGGGCTCGGTAACTGCTCCTGCGTTACCCTACTGGCTTACATCCATGTAAGAATAAGTAAAACCGAGCAAAGCTTCCGCGTCCTGCTCACGCCCCTTACCTACATCCATGTAGGCACAAAGAGTAAATAGCCCCTAGGAAGAACCCTTTGGGCAGCGCCTGTTTGGCATTAATGCTACGTTATCACCTATTTATGGGGAATAACCACACTACATAGGCTCTGCCTTGCCTGAATACCAAACAGAATGCTGCAAATTCAACCATCAAAGATAAACACGCCCTCGTATTTTACTGCGTTGACTCCGTCTTTTTACGGCTCATAATTTTACCTGCGATGCTTTGCACAGTGCCTTTTAGTAAGCTGCGTTTGTTTTCAAGCCGTGGTAATGGGCGACTAAGCTCCATTGCTTTGTAACCAATACGCGCTGTAAAAATACCGGCGCTGACCCCTTGCGCAGCTCGTCCCGAAAGCTTACCTAAAAGCTCAGCACTTAGTGCAGTTGCAGCAAGGTCAGATACAAGCTCTGCACTGCCAACAAACATTACTTGTTTTATCAACATGCGGTATAACTTTATACGGCTCGCGTAGCCAAAACCAATGCCGTAAATTTTACCAATTTGTTCAATTAACTTAGTACCACGCCAAAGCACAGCCATCATATCCACCAGCGCAAGCGGGCTTAGGGCAACTAGCAGTGCAGATTCAGTCGCAAAACGATTTATAAGCTTTTTAGCTTTGGTGTCTTGGGTTATTAATAAACTGTTGGCGTACAGCGTCATTATTTCTTTGTCGCTGTGATGCATCGCTACTTGGTTTTTAAAGGTTTCAAAGTTATCAAGCTCCTGATGTTTATTAAGCTTTTCGAGCCAAGGTAATGCACCGCCTACTTGCTCGCTGTTTAAAAGCCTGTCGGCTTCAACTCGGTGCAGCTGGTTACGCTTTAAACTGCGCAGCATTCGGTACTCTCGCCACAATAAGCGCCCTATTAGCAGTACGCCACTTACAACCGCGGTTAAATAAACACTGCCTAAAATAATTGACTGCTCGAAAGCAAATACTAACGAGTACGCAAACTCTAAAAGCACCAGTACTATAAAACTAATAGCAAAAACACCTTTAAGTGTTTGCCACTTTGACTTTTTATATACAGGCTCTAGATCTATTTCTGGCTCTAGTGCTTCATCTTCAAGTTCTTCGTAATCACTTTGCCCGTGCTGAATAATTTTTGCAGGTGCTAAAACGGGTTCGTTTTGCTCAATGCTTTGCGTATCTATACGACGCCCTGCTTGAAATGTTTGGTTTGACTCACTCATGTTAATTTGTCTCCTAGCAGGTACTGCATGACATGATCTAATCGAATATGTTTTAGTTGTTTATCGGGGCTCGGCATTGGAGAGAACGATAAAAACTCAAATCCCTGTGCTGGCCACTCATTTTTATTAAGCATCCGCGAGGGAGGTTGCGGCGGTAAATACGTAAGCCAATCTGGCTCGTTTAGCGGTTTACCATAAATACAGTCAAGCGTTTGGCCTTTGTCGGTAATCTGGCGCGGCTGCGTTGCTGTGATTGACGACATAGCCATGGTTTCTATTTTTACACCATCAAACTTTAAATGATTACTTTGCTCATGCACGAGCGAATCAAGTAGTAGTGCTAAATCTTTATGGTGTTTTGCACTTATGTGATCTGATTTATTAGCTGCAAATAATATTTTGTCTATGTTGGGCTTAAATAAACGTTTAAAAAAGCCCGACTCACCGTAATTAAAGTGTGCGAGTAATTGGTTTATTACACTGCTTTGCTCTTGGAGTGTTTCGTGCCCTTCGTTTAACGCACTAAGTACATCTACAAGTACGATTTGGCGATCGAAGTGCCTAAAATGCTCATTATAAAATGGTTTTACAACTTCTTTTATATAGGCGTTAAAACGCTTAATTAAATGCGCTAAATTAGAACCCGCAACGACATCGTCACTGTTTATTTCACCCGATACCGGAAAAAACAATAACAATGGCGCGCCTTGTAGGTCGCCAGGCATTAGCATGCGCCCAGGTTGTAACATGGCAAGTTTGGTGTCTTTTTTAAGCCCGACTAACATGCTTTGATAAAGCTGAGCAATATGGGCAAGTGCGTTTTCATCAACGGGGGCGTTTAAGTCAAGTTGATCAACGGCTACTAAAAAGTCACTTGATGTGTTTACGCGCGAAGGCTGAGTTAATAACGGATATTGCTGCTCGCACCATTGAGAATAGCTTTGCTCAAGCATAGGTAAATCAAGGAGCCATTCACCCGGGTAGTCAATAATATCTAAATAAAGCGTTGATTGCGGCGAAAAGTGCCCACGCAGCCCTGCATTACTTTGATACTTTATTGCCAAGCGCAGCGTATTAATACGCTCGGTAGATGCAGGCCATGTAGGCATCCCATCGCTTGGTAATAAAGCATTGAGTGCTCGAGGGTAATTAAACGTAGGGACTTTTAACGCCTCTTGCGGCACAACTTTAGTGGCCACATGGCGGTGCTCGCGCATTACATCAAAAAAAGGTAAGTTTTTATCGTCCGCTTGGGTTGTTAAGTGTTTAACAAGCGCGGTAATAAAGGCAGTTTTACCACTACCACTTAGGCCAGTTACGGCAAGCTTTACGTGTTGGTCTAAACTGCGATGAAGGGCTTTTTGTGCTTTGCCTTTAATGCTTTTAAAGGTCTTTTTTGCAAATGATTGGCTCATAAAGTGTCTTGCACCTAATTTGCCGTAATTTATCACGCTGCAAATAAGGTGCTATTAAATCCTTTAAAGTTTGTTAATTTCACGGCTCACCGTAAACTCGCTTGAAGTTACATGGCGCTCCATATCTTGAAGGCGAGTATCTACACGCGTTAAACGCTCTTTTAAATCTTGCAATGCGCGGCGCGGCGGCTCGCCTTTTTGCCATACTTTAAATTTTACTTCTAGCGGATCATCAGTTTTAGTTGAGCTTTTTGTTTGCGCTGTTGCGGGCTCTTTTTTATCTAAAATGAACCAGGCTGCAATATACGCTACCACAAATAATGGGCCACCCGTTAGCAGTACCGCACTAACAAATATAATGCGAACTAACCATAACTCCATATTAAAGTAGTCACTTAATCCCGCACACACACCGGCTATTTTACCGCGTTGTGGGTCTCTTAATAATTCGCGTTTGGCACTCATACTTTGCGTCTCCATTGTGGTGACTCTTGATCAAGCAATGCTTCAAGTGTTTCTAATCGATCAGCCATTTTTTCAGCTTTGTGTGCAAGCTCAAGTAATTGGCGATGTTCGTGCTCACTTAAACCTTGGCTTACTTGTTTCTTGCTACGGTAGTGCAAAATTAGCCACAGCGGAGCAACAAAAATCATAAACAAGATAAATGGTGCAACTAATATCTCTGGATCAAACATAATCCTCTCCTGACAATCCGTTTTGATGTTTTTAAGCTGGGGCACAAGGGCCCCATATATTTTTATATGTAATTATTTATCAGCTAACTTCTTTTTAAGTTCGGCTAGCTCATCATCTATCTTTTCATTTTTTTGTAGATTAGCAATTTCATCCGCTAACGTCTTTTTACCTAAATCGTACGACTCAATTTGAGATTCTAGTCCATCAATTTTGGTTTCGTAACGTTCAAAGCGGTTAAGTGCTTCTTCTACTTTTGAGCTATCAAGTGTCTTTTTCACTTCAAGGCGCGACTCAGCCGAACGTTGGCGAAGTATAATCGCTTTTTGACGAGATTTAGCATCTGCTAGCTTTTCTTGTAGCGTCGTGACTTCTTGTTGTAGTTTCTCAATATGAGACTCTACATGTTCAAGTTCACTCGCTACTGAAGCAACGGCATCTGCCGACTTTTGCTTTTCAAGTAGGGCTGAACGCGCTAAATCGTCGCGGTCTTTACTTAAAGCCAGTTCGGCTTTATCTTGCCAATCACTTACCTGTGCTTTAAGTGTATCTAAGCGGCGTACAATTTCTTTTTTCTCAGCCAATGTTTTAGCTGATGTAGAACGTACTTCAACAAGCGTATCTTCCATTTCTTGAATAATCAGACGAACCATTTTTTCTGGGTCTTCTGCTTTATCTAAAATGGCGTTGATATTAGAATTAACAATATCTGCAAAACGTGAAAAAATTCCCATAACATTTACCTCTGTAATTAAAACTTAGTTAGTCTGCTATAACTAGTATCAATATGCTTGCCAACTTTTTAAAAGTTAAAATACACTTTATTTTCATTACGTTAAACTAAATATACAAATTTCTTTAGTTATCCCTAATTATGAAATACACTAACTGTTAGTAAAAATGACCAAGAGTTAGGAAATATGAGCCAATATCGCCAACAGGATAATTTACTCGGCCAATCAGATAGCTTTCTGTCTGTATTAGATCAGGTATCGCAACTGGCTAATTTAGATAAACCGGTACTTATTATTGGTGAACGCGGCACAGGTAAAGAGCTAATAGCAGCACGCTTACACTTTTTATCAAAACGCTGGGATCAAAACTACGTAAAGCTTAACTGTGCAGCGCTTAACGAAAACCTACTCGAAAGTGAGTTATTTGGCCACGAAAGCGGTGCTTTTACGGGGGCAAGTAAACGTCACGAAGGTCGTTTTGAACGCGCTAACAGCGGCACACTGTTTTTAGACGAATTAGCTAATACCTCAGCTATGGTACAAGAAAAACTGCTGCGCGTTATAGAATACGGTGAGTTTGAACGTGTTGGCGGAAAACAAACTGTAAAAGTAGATACCCGCTTAGTGTGTGCGACAAACGAAGATCTTCCTTATTTGGCCGAGCAAGGTGAATTTAGAAGTGATTTACTCGATCGCCTTGCCTTTGATGTAATTACCCTACCACCACTGCGCGAACGCCAAGACGATATTATGCTTCTTGCTGAGCAGTTTGCGATGAACATGGCGCGCGATTTAGAGTGGGAACTGTTTAGCGGCTTTACCCGAAGCGCAACAGAAACACTGCTTAGTTATGATTGGCCTGGTAATATTCGTGAACTTAAAAATGTGGTTGAACGCAGTTTGTATCGCCACGGTAGTGAACATATTCCCGTTCACCAGATTATTTTAGACCCATTCGATAGCCCATTTAGACCAAAAGCGCGTATTAAAGCACCTGTAGCGGCTCAAACGGTTAATGCAGAGCCTATTGTTGTTGCGCCGCCGATTACTCAAACAAGCAATGATTCAGCCGTTGATATTCAATTTCCGTGCAGCTTGAAAGAGCGTTCAAACGACTTTGAAATAAACATGATTAATAAAGCACTCGAACATAGCCAATTTAATCAAAAGAAAACTGCAGAAGTACTTGGTTTAACGTATCATCAATTACGTGGTTATCTTAAAAAATACAACTTGTTGGATCAACAATAGTCAGAGGTTATGCGGGTGCATAAATTATTACTTGTTTTGCTTACCACCACTTTAGTTGGTTGCCTTGATAGCAAAGAAGAAATCATAGAAGAAAAAAACCAAGGCTTAGTTTATTGCGCTGAAGCTAACCCTGTGTCGTTTAATCCGCAAGTCACGACCACCGGTTCAACTATTGATATAATTGCTAACCAATTATACGACCGCTTAATTAGCATTGACCCTGTTACGGCAGAGTTTCAAAGTGAGCTGGCGACCGATTGGAAAATTAGCAAAGATGGTAAATCGGTTACCTTTACCCTGCGTAAAGATGTAAAGTTTCATACAACTTCTTATTTTACCCCATCGCGGGACTTTAACGCCGACGACGTTATATTCACCTTTAGCCGATTATTCGATGTATATAATCCATATCACTTTGTGGGCGATGCCGATTACCCGTATTTTCAAAGTGTAGGAATTGATCAACTTATTCGCAAAATTGTGCGCGTGTCTGACTACCAAGTCCGTTTTGAATTGTTTAATCCTGAAAGTAGTTTTTTAGCTAATATGGCTACCGACTTTGCCGTGGTGCTTTCAGAAGAATACGCCATGAAACTTAAGAAAAATAATCAAAAAAACTTATTTGATCAGTACCCTATTGGCACCGGCCCGTATATTTATAAAGAATACCGCCGAGATCATCTTGTGCGCTTTTACCGTAACCCACTTTATTGGAAGCATGACGTTTCACTTGAGCAATTGGTTTACGATATAACCCCTAACGGCACTACGCGCATAGCAAAAATGCTGACTAAAGAGTGCGATGTAACGGCTCATCCAAGTAGTGCACAATTGAGCATTTTAGCGCAACGCGATGATATAAACGTCGAAAAAGAAACAAACTTAAACATAGGTTATTGGGCATTTAATACAGAGCGTGCTCCGTTTGACGACTTACGCGTACGCCAAGCGCTTGCGCACGCAATAGATGTAGATAAAATAATGCAGGCGGTTTATTACGGTAACGGTACTCGCGCACAATCTATTTTGCCGCCAACCTCTTGGGCATTTGAGCCACAAGAAGATATACCTACGTTTGATCCAGAACTTGCTAAAAAATTACTTATTGAAGCAGGGTTGCCTAATGGCTTTGATATGACGATATGGGCTATGCCTGTGAGTCGTATTTATAATCCCAACGCACGTAAAATGGCTGAGCTTATGCAAAGTGATTTACGCAAAGTAGGCGTTAACGTCAGTATTGTAGAATATGAGTGGAATACGTTTATTCAACGTATTGGCGAGCATAGGCACGACAGTGTATTACTTGGTTGGGCCGCAGATACACCCGACCCTGATAACTTTTTTAGCCCGCTGCTGAGTTGCACCGCTACTTTTAGTGGCAAAAACCCTGCAAACTGGTGTAATCCCCAATTTGATTTATTGCTTACTAAAGCACTAGACACCACTGATTTAAACAAACGTAAAAAATACTACGAAGATGCACAAAGCTTAATTATTAAAGAGTTGCCGTTATTACCAATTGCTCATGGCTTGCGCTTTCAAGCAAGTAGCGCTGATGTGGAAGGCATAACACTTGGCCCGTTTGGTGCTATTTCGCTTGCTAATGCGAGGAAAAAATAATGATCTTAGATTATATTTTACGTCGCCTTGGTTTGTTCTTTTTTATGATACTAATGCTCAGCGTATTTACGTTTTCACTGGCGTATTTATTTCCCGGTGATCCGCTAAGTAATTTAAGTGGCATACCAAGTGGTAACTTTGCACAGCATAGTGAGCTTGAGGATAAATATTTATACAACAGCAATTACTTTATGCAATACATTGCCTTTTTAGGGAGAATATTTCAAGGCGATTGGGGGCTTTCATTTGCCTCTGGTAACAGCGTGTTTAGCCATATTATTGACTTACTACCGGCTACTTTAGAGCTAAGCGTATATGCATTAATTGTATCGGTTGTTATTGGTGTACCTACTGGCATTTTAGGCTCTGGCTATCATAAACGCTGGCCCGACAAACTTATAAACTCTGTCACTATGGTAGGTTATTCAATGCCTGTGTTTTGGCTCGCATTGTTGTTAATAATGGTTTTTTCATTAAAGCTTGGCTGGTTTCCTATGTCGGGCAGAATGGGCCTCCTTTACGAAATACCCGCCAGTACAGGGTTTATATTAATTGATATTGCTCTAGCTGGATTTCCATATAAAGGGATGGCCTTTGTTGATGCGCTGCGTCATTTAACACTCCCTACTATTGTATTGGCCATGTATCCAACCACGGTATTAGTGCGCTTTACTCGCGAGTCTATGCTTAAGGTAATGGATCAAAACTTTATTAAAACAGCTAGGGCAAAAGGCCTTAACCGCCGTCAACTTATCATGCACCATGCACTGCGTAATGCTCTACTGCCGGTAATTAAGCAAATTGGTTTGCAATTTAGCACCTTGATAACACTTGCGATGATTACTGAAGTTATTTTTTCTTGGCCGGGTATTGGCCGATGGTTAATCGATAGTATTTATCAGCGCGACTTTCCTGCAATTCAAGGCGGATTAATGGCGGTGTCTTTATTTGTTATTTTAGCCTCTATTACAGCTGAGCTTACTTACACTTTATTCGATCCACTCTCGCGGAATCAGGCCCATGGCAAAGTTTAATTTATTTTCTGAAGAGTCGAATAAATCGCCACTTGCGCGATTTTGGCGCAAATTTAAAAACAATCACCCAGCTTTGGTTGGTTTATGGATATTTATGGCGTTTGCATTATTGGCCGCCACAGCTCCTTTTTTAGCGCCCTATGGCGTAAACCAACAGCATAGTGATGCACTACTCATACCGCCCTCATGGCGAGAAATGGGCGATGTACGCTTTATTTTAGGCACCGATGATTTAGGCCGTGATGTACTCTCGCGCTTAATGAATGGTGCAACATATACGTTTGGACTTTCTGTTGTAGCTGCCCTAATCACGACCCTGTTTGGTGTATTAGTGGGGACTTTTGCCGGGATTAGTAAAGGGTTGCGTTCAAGCTTTTTAAATCATTTACTTGATATAACACTTTCTATTCCTTCTTTGTTATTGGCCATAATAATAATCGCCATACTCGGTCCTGGTTTAATGAATACCGTATGGGCAATTATTTTAGCGTTACTACCGCAATTTATTCACTCGGTGCGCAACCTAATTGTTGATGAATTAAGTAAAGATTACATTACTGCGTTTAGACTCGATGGCGCATCTAATTGGCATATAATATCGCGCGGTATTTTCCCTAATATTTATGAGCATATTGTGGTTATATTCACAATGGCGCTTTCTACTGCGATATTAGATATTTCAGCACTGGGATTTTTAAAATTAGGGGCTCAGCCACCAACGACCGAATGGGGCGCAATATTAGCCGAAAATCTAGGCCTTATTTATTTAGCGCCGTGGACTGTAGCGCTACCTGGTGTACTGTTATTTTTAGCCGTGTTATCTACTAATTTAGTAGGCGATGGCCTGCGACAAGTGCTAAAAGCACGTAAGGCTGATTAAATGCAATTACTCGATGTTCGTAACTTAACAATTGAACTACGTACCTCTGAAACTGTAATTAGAGCTGTAGACAGAGTGAGCTTTAGCTTAAAAGAAGGTGAAGTACATGCGCTTGTGGGCGAGTCTGGCTCTGGCAAAAGCTTAATAGCAAAAGCGATTATTGGTGTATTAAACGAGCGCTGGGATATTACTGCCGACCGTATTCATTGGCGCGGCGTAGACTTAATGCGTTTAAGCCCAGAGAAACGCCGTAAAATAGTAAGCCAAGATATAGCGATGATCTATCAAGACCCAAGTCGCTGCCTTGACCCAACCGCTAAAATATTTGACCAAATTGCCGAAACACTCCCAGAGGTCGCAACTAAAGGTTTCTTTTTAAAACGCAACCGAGAGAGAAAAGACAGAGTAAAGGCGCTTATTCATAAGGTGGGTATTAAAAACCACGAAGCGGTACTAAGTAGTTACCCTCATGAGCTCTCTGAAGGCGTATGTCAAAAAGTAATGATTGCGATGGCCATTGCTCGCACGCCTAAACTTTTAATCGCTGATGAGCCCACTACAGCGCTTGAGAGCACAACTCGCGCACAAGTATTTAGGTTACTAAAAAGCTTAAACCAACTTAAAAACATGTCTATCTTGATGATCTCTCATGAACTGGAAGAGATTGCACATTGGTCGCATGGCATTCATGTTTTATATTGCGGGCAAATGGTTGAAGCAGGCCCAACCCATGAAATATTTAAACAGCCTCGCCATCCATACACGCAAGCATTACTAAAAAGCTTGCCAGACTACGAGCAAGGATTAGCACATAAAGAACCTTTTTATGCACTTAAAGGGACTATCCCTACCCTGCAACATTTGCCTATTGGCTGTCGCCTTGGGCCGCGTTGCCCACAAGCACAAAAAGCCTGCGTGGTTACACCAGCCCTGACTAAACATCATGGGCATAGTTATGCGTGTCACTTTCCGTTAATTAAGGACATGAAGTAATGCAGCCACTGTTAAAAGTACAAGCGCTTTGTAAAACCTTTAATGTACGAGCTGGGCTTTTTTCACGTAAAAAGTTTGAAGTCCTTAAAAACATTTCATTTTGCGTAGGTAAAGGTGAAACCATTGCCATAATTGGCGAAACAGGCGCAGGTAAAAGTACGTTGGCAAAACTACTTTCAGGAGCTGATAGCGCTGATAGCGGGCAAATTTTGCTCGAGAATAATATTATCGAAGATAATGGCGTACGCGATAATCAATGTCGCCATATTCGTATGATTTTTCAAGATTCAGCTGCATCGCTCAACCCGGGCTTAACCATTGGCGAAATGCTTGATGATTGCCTGCAATATAATACTGAGCTTGATGCTAGTGAACGCACTGAAAAGATTGATGCAACGCTTTCTAAGGTGGGTTTGTTAATCGATCATAAACACTACTACCCGCATATGTTTAGCGTGGGGCAGTTACAGCGTGTAGCGTTTTCTCGTGCATTAATTTTAGATCCTAAGGTGATTTTACTTGATGAAGCTGTTTCGTCTTTAGATCCCTCTATACGAGCGCAAATAGTAAACTTGTTACTTAAGCTGCAGCGCGATACAGGCCTTACGTATGTGATGATCACTCATCATTTAAGTTTAGTACGCCACATTAGTGATTTTGTAGTTGTTCTTGATAAAGGCGAAGTGGTTGAATACGGTCCTACTGAAGATGTTTTTCAAAACCCTCAATCAAAAGTAACGCAGCGTTTATTAAGCTGCTAAAGCAGATTATAAATACCTAACTTTTTTGTAAGGTAACCGTATTTAACTAGGTCTTCTTGTTAATTGTATTTAATTAACAAGAGATCTCATGCTTAAACAAAAGTTACTACTTAGCCTTTCCCCATTACTCCTTCTATCAGCCTCAGCTATTGCTGATACAAATTGGGTTGGTGGCGTTGATCATTTAGGTTTAACCGTATCAAACTTAGATGCATCCAAAGCATTTTTTACTGATGTACTTGGCTTTAAAACGCTAGGGAATGACCCAGCCTATCCTGCTTATTTTTTATCAAACAATAAAATAACCATTACATTATGGCGCGTGAAAAGCGATGCGAAACGTGTGGAGTTTAATCGAGCAGAAAATGTGGGCTTACACCATTTAGCACTCAATGTTGAAAGTATCAAAAAGTTAAGCGAGCTACATGAACACTTAAAAATGCAAAATAATATTATTATAGAGTTTGCACCCGAAAACTTAGGTAGCGGCCCAACCCAACATATGATGATAAGAGAGCCTAGCGGCAATCGGATTGAGTTTATTGCCAGAGGTAATTAAAAGACAATAAAGAAAGGCGCTTTAAAAGCTGTCTCTTGATCACAAGTCTGACTCAAGAGATTTTGCTAAATCGTAGCCTTCCAGGATGGCTTGTAACTTAAGCCATCCTTGCCATAACACTTTCACAGATGCACGCCCTGTGCGCTTGG